>JAYEPE010000019.1:0-25707 GCA_034723735.1 Campylobacterota bacterium
TGTTTATCTCAGGTGAGAGTTTAAATTGAGAAAATGTCATATACTATTTTTCAACTTGAGATACCGAAGCACCATCACGACAATCTCCACTTGTTGGAAACATACTAAATTCTAATAAAACTGACATTAAAGTGCCTTTTTTAGGGGAATTGTAGCATAGTTTTTTGGGTTTAGAATTGAAAAAAATATAAAATAGAGATACTAACGAGAGGTGTGATTGCGATGTAAAGAACCCAAAAATGATATAATATCTTTTATTTATAGTAGAGATAGGTGTAATATATGTATGAACAGATGGGGCTTTTTGTCACAAACTTACTTTTTGTTTTTGTTTTAGGGTGGTATTTGATTACCAATTTACAGTGGTATAACTACTCTTTAGAGCGTGTAGTGCTCAAGCATCACAAGCCTTTGTGGCATTTGATGTATTTTATTATTCCTTTTATTGCTTATTATACTACAGGTAAGTTTTTTGCGATTTTCTTCTATTTTGCGATTTTACCAGGGATTTTTATTTGGCATAAACGTTTAGATAAAAAAGTAGTATTAACTTGGAGGGTACGTCGTTTTCTTATCTTACTTGTTGGTTTAAGTGTCTTTCAAAATTTCCTCTGTACCTTGCAAGAGGGGTGCGCAGTGTATGGAGTATTTTTACCTTTGGCAGTTACCTATGTTGGTAGCTTTGTAATTGAAAAATATCTCTTTATGGTCTATCAAAAACAGGCATCTACTAAACTAGAATCAATGAAAAATCTAAAAATCATTGCTATAACAGGAAGCTATGGTAAAACAAGTATGAAAAACTTTATGACGCAGATACTTTCACAAAAATTTAAAGTCTATGCTACTCCACGAAGTGTCAATACCATTGGTGGCATTATTCGTGATGTAAACGAATCTTTAAATGAGGATGTAGAGATTTATATTTGTGAGGCTGGGGCGAGAGAAAGAGGTGATATTTACACTATTGCACAATTTTTACATCCACATCTTGTTGTGGTAGGCAAGGTAGGACCACAACATATTGAATACTTTAAAACAATGGAAAATATTATACGAACGAAACTCGAACTTATGCAATCAGATAGGCTAGAACATGCCTTTGTGCATAATTCTGTTACTGATACACCACATGAAAAAGTAACTTTTTTTGGTGATGGTGAGAATGTTATAGCTAATTTAGAGGGGACAAGTTTTCAGCTAAGGCTTCATGAGAAACAAGAGCAATTTGAAACAAAAGTTTTAGGTGGATTTCAAACTATCAACATGAATGCTTCGATTTTAATAGCAGACGCCTTGGGTATGTCTATGCAAGAGATACAAAAAGGTGTTAAAGCATTAAACAGCGTAGAGCACCGACTTGAGCGTATCGATGCTGGAGGCAAGATAATCTTAGATGATGGCTATAATGGCAATATTGATGGAATGTTAGAGGGAATTCGTCTCTGTTCGCTTCATGAGGGTAGAAAAGTTATAGTCACTCCTGGCCTTGTTGAAAGTAGCCCAGAACTTAATCAGCAACTTATCCATGCAATCAATGATCTCTTTGATATTGCTATTATTACAGGTTCACTTAATGCTGAAATTTTTGATACACACCTTAATGTTCCTAAAAAAATTATGTTAGCCGATAAGGCTACGCTGACTACAGTTCTTGGACAAAGTACGCAAAGTGGAGACATCATTCTTTTTGCAAATGATGCACCCAATTTCATATGATAGATACAATAAATCGTTACGCAGCTTATTTTAGTGCGCTTATCTTAACTCTTTTGGTCGCCTTGGTTGTATATGATGCTACCGCTCGTTATCTTTTTCAGACAGGCTCTATCGCTTTGCAAGAGTTAGAGTGGCATCTTTTTGATATTGTTATACTTTTAGGTATTGGCTACACCTTGCAAAAAAACTTACATGTAAGAGTCGATATTTTTTATGATAATTTTTCCAAACATACTCGCAATATTATTGATATTTTTGCTTTTATATGTTTTATCTTTCCTTTCTCTCTTTTGATTATCTATATCGGTTTTGATTTTGTGATGCTAAGTTTTGATCAGCTTGAGGGCTCTTCTAACCCTGGAGGTCTGCCATATCGTTATATTGTCAAGTCTCTCATGCCTTTAGCTTTTGTTTTATTAGGTTTGCAGGTCTTTAGTGAATTATTGAAACGTATGAAGGCACTTTCATGATAGCTTTATGGATGTTTGTCTCTGCATTGGGACTTTTACTTTTAGGGATACCTGTTGCCTTTGTTTTTGGTGGGATTGCTATTGTTTTTGCTCTGCTGACTCCTGAACTTGGCTTAGATGTTTTTAATCTTTTAAGCTTTCGTATTTATGGCATTATGAGCAATACTACACTGATGGCAGTACCGCTTTTTATCGCTATGGGGCTTATCTTAGAAAAATCTCAGATGGCAGAGCGACTCCTTGTCTCTATGAGCTCACTTTTTCGTTCAGTTCGTGGTGGAATGGCGGTAAGCGTAGTGCTTGTGGGTGCGATGCTCGCAGCTTCGACAGGTATTGTGAGTGCTTCGGTGGTGATGATGAGTGTTATCGCACTTCCTTTGATGGTTAATGCAGGTTATTCTAAATCGCTTGCAAGTGGTACAGTCGCTGCAAGTGGAACTTTGGGTCAGATTATTCCTCCC
Source organism: Campylobacterota bacterium (assembly GCA_034723735.1). Taxonomy (GTDB): domain Bacteria; phylum Campylobacterota; class Campylobacteria; order Campylobacterales; family Sulfurimonadaceae; genus S010-53. The sequence goes on from JAYEPE010000019.1 coordinate 2,651, forward strand.
TCTATTATCTTGATTATTCTAGGTGATGTAATGAGTGTGAGTGTAGGTGATCTCTTTTTAGCAGCAGTACTTCCGGGGCTTGTTTTAGTAGGCTTGTATATTAGTTATATCTTAATTCTTGCCTATTTTAAACCTGAGATGGCACCCGCAATAGAGCCTGATGAAAATGTAACATTAGCTGCTACGCTTATGGCAATTTTACCGCCTTTGCTTTTGATGGTATCGGTTTTAGGTTCTATATTTGCAGGTATTGCTTCGCCTACAGAGTCAGCGGCATTTGGTGTTTTGGGTGCTATTATCTTAAGTGGATTTAACCGTTCTCTTAATCGTGAGATGCTTAGGTATGCAATGATGAAAACAGTCACTCTAAGTGGAATGATTTTTATGATTCTTATTGGAGCAACTGCTTTTTCACTTGTTTTTAATGAACTTGGTGGAACTGATATTATTGTTGAGTTTTTTAGTGAAGAGATTGGTGATGTTTGGATTTTTATTGCTGTAGCGATGTTAGCGATATTTATCTTGGGATTTTTTATCGATTTTATAGAGATCTCATTTATCATTGTTCCTATCTTGGTTCCTGTTATGGAAGCTTTTGGAATTGACCCGATTTGGTTTGCAGTCTTAATCGCACTCAATCTTCAAGCTTCATTTTTAACCCCACCTTTTGGATTAGCACTCTTTTTCTTAAAAGGAAGTGCTTCAAACTTAGTAAGTACCCTTGATATATATCGAGGTATAGTACCTTTTATACTGTTACAATTGTTGGGTTTAGCTTTGGTAATACTATTTCCTGACTTGGTGTTTGCGTTTCTTTAGGTGAATTTCTATATACTTAAGTACTTTTAAAAAGGATTACAAACTATGAAATTATTCTCCCTTTTTGTATTATTTTTTACTGTATTTGCAGAGCCAATTCAACCTCTACCTCAAAGTGTAAGTGTTGACGCAAAAAAATATTCTCTAGGAAAGGCACTTTTTTTTGATACCCTACTCTCTAAAGACAATACAATTTCATGTGCAACTTGTCATAATCTTCAAACAAGTGGTGATGATAATCTGAAATTTTCATTTGGTATTGCTGGGCAAGAGGGCGATATCAATGCACCGACTATCTTTAATAGTACTTTTAACTTCCGTCAATTTTGGGACGGACGAGCAAAAGATTTAAAAGAACAAGCCATGGGTCCTATAGAAAATCCTATAGAGATGGGCAATACCTTTGAAAATCTTATCAAGACTTTAAATAAATCACACTATAAAGCTTCTTTTAAAGAGATATATAAAGATGGCATTACAAAAAATAATATCGCTGATGCTATAGCAGAGTTTGAAAAAACTCTTATTACTCCAAATGCTCCATTTGACAAGTACCTCCGAGGTGAGACAGATGCTATCACTCAAGATCAAAAAGAGGGTTACTCACTTTTTAAAGCAAAAGGATGTATCACTTGCCATCATGGTATCAATATTGGAGGAAACCTCTATAATAAATTTGGTATTTTAGAAGATGCAAAAAGCAGTCAATTAGGTCTCTATAATGTTACTAAAAAAGAGCGTGATAAATACTACTTTAAAGTTCCTACACTTCGAAATATAGCCTTAACTGCACCATATTTTCATGATGGAAGAACTAAAAGTCTCTCAGAATCTGTTAAAATAATGGCAAAATTCCAGCTAGGCAGAAAGATATCAGAAGATGAAGTCAAAAAAATTGTCACTTTTTTACATGCACTAACTGGAGAAATTCCTAAAGTAGAGAAGCCTCAATGATGCAACTTAAAAATTTTGATTCTATAGCAAAAATTCTTACTGTTTTTATCTTATTTTTAATTTTTCTATTTTTTTATCTTATTAATATTTATGCAGATATAAAACAGTTTGAAAAGAACCATAATCATATTATAAAGTTACAAATATTAGACAAAGAGTTTGATAACTTTCTACTGCGAAAATCTACTTTTCAAGACTATGACATTATTAATAAAAAAATTGAAACATTTGATAATACACTGAAATATTTGGAAGATTCAACTAAAGAAAAGAGTGAGATTCTTCAACTACGTGCCTATTTTGATGATAAAGTCGCTGACATCAACTATTTTAAATCTCTTAATGCCTCTTTACTTAATAATATTCACTTTCTTTATGACCTACAACAAACACTTGCCTTGGATGTACATATACAAGACGAGCTTCACCTTGCAATAAATGAGACTCTTTTCTTTCTACTACAACGTGCCCTAAGCCCTTATCTTGATAAATCTCTTACAACAGAGCGCTTAGAGTATATCCAAAGTTACGCAGACACTCATCAGCATAATTTTTTGACTAATTTTCACCAACATGCTAAGATTATGCTCAAAGATTTTACATCACTACATGATACAAGCAAGACAATTTATAAAGCAGAACTTTACAATGCAATAGCACTCTATAATGATGACTTACATGTAAGATATCATAAAAATCTTATGCTACAAAAAGTAATTGCAACACTTTTTTTCATTTCAGCCTTAATCATCTTGTTTATAGTTTTAAAAATGCATTTGCTATCACTTAAAGTGCAACAAGAACTTCTAGCCTTTAAGTCTGCTGTTGAAAATAGCGATAATAGTGTTGTAATGACTGATGTTGAGCGTAATATTACCTATGTCAATGATGCATTTGCAAAAGCCACAGGCTATTCTAAAGAAGAAGCACTAGGAGAAAATCCAAGAATATTAAAATCAGGTGAACAAGAGCAGAGTTTTTATGATGAGATGAATGTTATTTTAGATAGAGGTGAAAAATGGGAAGGAGAATTTATTAATAAACGTAAAGATGGCTCTTTATACTATGAAAAAGCTTCCATTGTGCCTGTTTTTCTTGATAACAAACTTATGAATTACCTTGCGATAAAGCTTGATGTTACGGAGTATGTAGAGCAACGCATGCGTCTTGAACAATCAGCAAGCATATTTGAAAATACTGAAGAAGCCATTTTAGTTACCGATAAAGACAATAAGTTTATTAGTGCAAATAATGCTTTTACAGCGATTATGGGCTACACGCAAGAAGATATTTTAGGTGAAGACCCCAAAATTTTAGCTTCAGATAAGCATAGTAAAACATTTTACGAAGCTATGTGGGAGCATCTATTACATAAAGGAATATGGCGAGGTAGAATTTATAATAAATCAAAATCAGGTGAAACAATACCTTTTTGGATGACTATAAGAAGCATCAAAAACAAAAAGGGAGTAATCAGTAATTATACTGCAGTTCAAACCGACCTTCGTGAGCTAGAATCAACTCAGGCACAAGCTGATTTTCTTGCCTATCATGACTCTCTTACTGAGCTTCCAAATCGCACAAATCTTGAAGAGTATCTTAGCCATGCTCTAAAGATGGCAAAACGAAATAAGAGTACTTTGGCAGTTCTTTTTATTGACTTGGATCGTTTTAAAATCATCAATGACTCTCTAGGACATGATATAGGTGATGAGCTACTTAAAAATGTCTCGAAATCTATTCAATCTCTCATACGAGAAACAGATTCACTTGCAAGATGGGGTGGAGATGAGTTTATCGTTGTGACAGAATCTGTAGTAGATAAAAATGCACCTGCAAATCTTGCAAATAAAATTTTGCAAGAGATTAAAAAACCCATTATTGTAGATTCAAATACTTTAAACGTTACAGCTAGTATCGGAATTGCCTTATATCCAGATAATGGCTTAGACATGCATACTATAATCAGACATGCAGATAGTGCAATGTACCATGCTAAAAATATGGGAAAAAATAATTTTCAGTACTATACTAAATCTCTTTCTATACAAAGTCAAAGAAAACTTAGTATCGATTTAGAGATACAAAAATGTATTGAGAACAGTGAACTTTACTTAGTTTTTCAACCCCAATATGATTTAAAAAAGAGAAAAATTATTGCAGTAGAAACTCTAATACGCTGGAATAGCCCAAAGCTTGGAATGATTCCTCCAGATGAGTTTATCCCAATCGCAGAAGATAATGGCATGATTATCCCCATTGGTCTATTTGTCTTTAAAGAAGCCTGCAAAGCATTCGAGCATTTTAAAAAAGCAGGTATAAATCTTGAAAGTATTGCTATTAATGTCTCAAGTATTCAATTTCAAGATAAAACACTCTTAAATCAGTTTCTCTCTATCGCAAAAGAGTCAGATATAAAACCAAGCAAAATCGAGATAGAAATTACAGAACGCTGTATTATGCAACAAACTAAACAAAATATTAGTGTCTTAAATGATTTTAGAGATCATGGATTTAAGATTTCAATTGATGATTTTGGTACTGGGTATTCTTCTATGAGTTATCTCAAACAACTTCCTCTTGATACAATTAAAATTGACAAATCTTTTATAGATGATATTACAGATATTAACAAAAAACATGAAGTAGTTACTGCTATTATTGCTCTTTCAAAAAGTCTTGGCTACACAACTGTTGCAGAAGGTATAGAGACCAAAGAACAAGAAGATTTTCTCACTATACAAGGCTGTGATATCGGTCAAGGGTATCTCTTTAGCAAACCTATAGAGATGGACACACTAATCCAACAGTTTACTCAATAAAAAAGGATGGATGCAAATGTCAATACAGCAAGATATTTTATATGCCCCATGGCGGAGTGATTATGTTACGGGTGAACGTATAGAAGGTTGTGTCTTTTGTCATATTAGTACACATGCCAAAGATGATGAAAGCTTACATGTACTTTACCGTGATAAACACTGCTTTGTAGTAATGAATCGTTATCCTTATACCCCAGGGCATTTTATGATTATTCCACATCTTCATACTGATAAACTTGAAGATTTAGATCCACAAATATGGCTGCATATGACAGACCTAGCACAGAAAAGTGTGAGATTGCTCAAAGAAGGTTTTGGTGCGCATGGTGTTAATATTGGAATGAATTTAGGACGTGCAGGAGGGGCGGGAATTGCTGAGCATATTCATCTGCATCTTGTTCCTCGGTGGAATAGTGATACTAATTTTATCACTTCTGTAGCCCAAACGAGAGTCTATTCAACAGACTTTAATAAAATATATAAAAAAATTAAGTCATTAATCCCTCAATATTATGCGCTATAATATGCGTAAAATATCTTACATGTAAAGAATACTAAAATGAATTTAAAAGAAAAAATAGATAATTTAATAGATACAAAACTTCTCCCTTTTATTTTTAAGATATCAGATCAGCCTATGCTTTTTTCTGATCTTTTAATAGCCAATAAAGCCCATCAAGAAGGTATGAAACCAGAATCAGCAATGCTGGGATTTCGTTTTAGAAAAGAACGTGCTTATTTCTTTTATGTCATTCTATGGCATCTTGTTCTCGGACCTCCCGCTTTAGCACTTCACGGTTTTTTAGCTACAATGGATTGTCATGCTATGATTATTTTAGCGGTACTTTTTACAGGAGTCTTTTTTGCTACATTTTTAATGTTTAGTGAGTGGATACAAGAGCGAATGACAGTAAAGTTAATTAAAAAAGCGTGGAAGATTCATTATCCGCACTTTAAATATGAACAATACGCCCAAGAGGTCGCAACAATCTTTAAACGTGCGCACCAAGAAGATATCCACCATAAAGATATGCGTCTGTATATCTATAATAATATGGTGGCAAAGTAGTTAAAACTGCGGTTGTAAAAATGGAATAATCTGTTTTTTACGACTCAGTACGCCATCAAGCCAGACTTGAGAATCTTCAAGTTTCACATCAAAAGCTTTTTCTATTTTAGTTTCATCATCACTTACAACTAAAACTTGAGAACCCTCAGTCATGATATCAGTTAGAAGTAACATAGCTGTATGTAGAGAACCTTCAGCTTTTAGTTTTTTCAAATCATCAAAGAGATCATCTTTTATAGTGTTAAAAACACTCAGATCAACTACTTCAAGTTGTCCAACCCCAACCTTGACACTTCCCATTGCAAACTCTTTATAGTCACGTGTAGTAAGCTCACGAGCAGTAGCACCAGAAACAGCAGATTTTACAATGAACATCTCCATACCTAGCGCTTTATAATCTTCAATACCAGCAATTTTTGCTAACTCTTTACAGACTTTTGTATCAATTTTTGTACATGTAGGTGATTTAAAGATAACTGTATCACTTAAGATAGCACATAGCATCATTCCTGCAATCTCTTTAGGTATTTCGATACCATGATAATCATACATCTCTTTGATGACAGTATTACTACAACCAACAGGACGAATCCAGCACTCTAGTGGCGTTGCAGTTGTTAAATCACCAAGTTTATGATGGTCCACAATTCCAAGAATAGTTGCTTCAGTGATATCATCAGGAGCCTGTCCTAAATCAGAAAAATCAACGATATAAACCTCTTCACCAGCATAAGAAGTTTTCAGTTCAGGCGTAGAAGCATTAAATTTATTTAAGATAAATTCCGTTTCAGGTGAGATTTTACCTTGACGAGTTGCAATAGTATCTTCACCAAGTCTATTTTTTAAGTATGAGAGAGAGATAGCTCCAACAATTGAGTCTGAATCAGGATTAGTATGTCCGAAAATATATGTTGACATGTGTTTAGTACCTTATTGTTTAATAAGTGCGATAATAGCATATTTTACATGTAAAGCATAGTAGAGAAAAATAAGAAAAAGTACAATATGCTATAATTCTTCAGGACACCTCTAAAAACCCTCTGAGGTTTACTAGGGTTTTTAGAGGTGCCCTTCAAAATAAAGGAATACTTTTTTGAATTGCAATATAATACACTGGAGGCGACACGCATTAGAAAGAATGTTTCAACGAAACATTTCACGCGCTCAAGTTAAAGAGGTATTAAAGAGAGGAACTGTAGCTGAAAGCTATGATAATGATCAGCCATTCCCAAGCAAGCTTCTTTTTGCTACAGTAGATACTTTGATGATTCATGTTGTTGTAGCAAAAGATAGTAATACTCAAGAGTGTTATGTAATAACTGCATATATTCCTACAACAGAGTATTTTGAAAATGACTTAATTACAAGGAAGATAAAATGACTTCATGTCCATTTTGCAACGGTATTAAAATTAATTCACATACAACTTTTACTGTAGATTTAGGATTTGGTATTGTTGTAGTTCGAGATGTCCCAGCACTTGTATGTAATCAGTGTGGTAGTGATTGGATTGACGATACAACAGCTGAAGCTCTAGAGCAGTTAGTTGATAATGCAAGAAAGAATCATGCTATGGTTGAAATTACCAAGTATGAAGATTTACAACGTGCGTCATAGCTTACTTTTTTGATTCCTTAGTAATGTAGGAGCAAAAGCTTTCGTGCTAACTGAAACACTATCACCTATCTTATAGTGTCTCGCTTCTGCCTCATCTAAAATCACTTCAACAATCTGTTGTCCAATGGCGATAATGGCGATATGTATCACATCAGCTTTCACAATGTCAAGAATCTCACCTTGAAATGAGAACTTTTGACTCCCTTGTTGATGTAGTAAAACCTCTTTTGGTGTGCCATCTTGAATGATTTTTCCATGAGATACAACAATAACTCTATTAGCAAGACGGTAAATTTCGCTAGGGTCGTGTGAAACCATAATGGTTGTTGTTCCAAACTCTTTGTGTAGAGATAAAATATCGTGTTGAAGTTTAGAGCGCATTGTTGGATCAAGGGCAGATAGAGGCTCATCCATAAGTAGGAGTTTTGGACGATTCATAAGAGCTCTACATAAAGAGACACGTTGTTTTTGTCCTCCACTGAGTGTTGAGGGAAGACGATTTTTTAGATTTTTTAAATCTGTGAGTTCTAATAAATGTGTAGCTAGGCTTCTGTCTTTAGTAACATATAAGAGGTTTTGCTCAACGCTCATATTATTAAAAAGTGCATAATCTTGAAAAACAAACCCAATGCCACGCTTTTGAGGAGCTAAGTTTATATTTGCATCAAGCCAAAGCTTATCCGCTACGCTAATACTTCCTGTGGCATCTTCTAGGCCTGCCAATATACGCAGTATTGTTGTCTTACCACTTCCGCTTTGACCTGATAGGGCAATAAAGTCATGTTCTTTAATATTGAGCCTTACATGTAAAGGCATTGCTCCAGCACTTCCTAAGAGTGATTTACGTATATCTAAGCGAATCAAGATGTAATTCCGATACGACTTTTATGATGCGAATTGAAAAGATAGACACTGAGTAATACTACAAAACTAAGCCCAAGCATAATAAGACTGTAAATATGTGCCATCTCATAATCCATAAGCTCTACAAATTCATAAATAGCAACCGAAGCAACCTTCGTCTCTCCAGGAATAGAACCACCAATCATTAAGACTACGCCAAATTCTCCTACTGTGTGTGCAAAGGTGACAATAAGGGCAGTAAGTAAGGCAGGTTTAATATTGGGAAGAGCTACATGTAAAAGAGTTTGGAGTTTACTTTTTCCTGCAATATACGAGGCTTCTAGCATGTTTTTATGAAGTGCTTCAAAACCACTTTGCAAGGGTTGTACCATAAAAGGAAAGGAGTAAAAACAGCTTGCAATAACCAATCCTGTAAAATTAAAAACGAGTTTTACACCAAAAGTTTCTTCAAAAAAAGCACCTAGAGGAGAGTTGAATGAGAGGGCATATAAGAGATAAAACCCAAGAACTGAAGGGGGTAAAACAATAGGAAGTGATACAATGGCTTCAACAAAAGGTTTGCATTTGCATCTTGTCTGTGAAAGCCACCATGCAATAGGTAGGGCAATAATGAATAATATAAATGTTGTTATACCTGCAAGTTTAAAAGAGAGAATAAAAGGTTCTAAATCTATCATGATAAGACCTCAATAATAGAAATCTCACTTGATTTAATAAGTGCAATAATAGAGTCATTTACATGCAAGTCCATCGCATCAGCTGAGTCACGTGTAATAATAGACTCTAAAAGATATGTATCAAAACGAAAAAATATAGCACAAAGAAGCTCACCTTTTTGGATCTTTTCTATCTTTACATGTAAGCGATTGGAGATACTGAGATTTCCAGAAAACTCTTTGGCTATGGCGATATTTGAAGCCTTAGCCCCAAGTATCACTTCAGAACCAATACCAACAGGCAAGCTCAAGCCCAATGCCATCATTTTTAAGAGATGCCCCTGCACTTCAAAACTAACAATACTAAGGTTTTCACCCTCTTGAATATTCGTAATCCTTGCCTTAATGTGATTCATTAAATAATATATCCATATTTTTTAAAGATAACTTTAGCATCATCGCTTAAAATAAAATCATAAAAAGCACGTACTTCTTGAGTATTTTTAGAGTGTTTTAAAATGACTATACCTTGATTAATAGGCGTATAAAGTTTCGGATCAAGAGCGCTCCAGTGAATCTGCTCTTTATATTGAGACATCTTTGAGCTATAGAGTGAAGATTTTGCGATAATGCCTATATCAGTCGCGAGCATCGCATACGAGACTGTTTGTGAAATACTCTCTGAATAGACAAATTTTGATTTGATTGTATTAAAAATTTTGGCATTTTTCAAGGCTTCAAAAGCCGCTTTTCCATAGGGTGCGGTTTTAGGATTGGCAATGGCAATTTTTGATATTTTCTTACATGTAAGGAGCTTTATTCCTTGTGAAAAATCTTGTTTTTTGGTACTAAAGAGAGCAAGAGCACCCTGCGCATAGACAATAGGCTCTGTAATAGCATGTTTATTATCATAAAGTGTTTGGGGATAGAGCATATTAGCAGACATAAAGATATCGTAGGGGGCACCATGATGTATTTGAGCACTCAGTTTCCCACTGCCCCCAAGGGTAATACGAACAGTGGTATCGCGATAGAGTGTAGAGAATTTTTCTTTAAGCTCCTCTATGGCGTAACTGACATTTGCCGCGACAGCAATCGTAATAGTTCCACCAAAAAGTAAAGCATGGCTAAGTAAAACTAAGAGAACAATTACTTTCATAATTGCCCGCTAAAAAAGGTAATTAAGCTCGAAACGCGCATCAAGATTATTGAAATCACTATCATCACTATCAAGATAAGTTGCATACCCTAAACGAAGTCGCCACTGTAAATTTACCAAAGAAGGGACATTTTGAACAAAGCCTAAATAGTAAAATACCTCATCTAAACTATGATAGCCTATCTTCTCCTCATCTGCATCAGTATAAAGAATAGAAGCCTGAATAAAAAGGTCTTTATAAATCCCTTTTTTATTAGCATTTCTCTGCATCTCAAGGCGATAACTTTGAGTATTGGCTCTCCAGTTGTATCGTCCCATAGAACGGGTATATCCTGCAGTTGGAAAACCACGCCATGGCGTGATAAGGTCAGCTTCATCTAAAATATTAGAATATCCAAGATTGATTTTATAGTTTTGTATTTTGCTAACAAGACGCGCTGCAATCATCTGTGAATCTAGACTTTCAGGATTTTTGTACCCAGTACTATTTCCTGTATATGAAGCACCACCCACTTCTCCAGCACCATTATCAAACTGTTTGATATAGCGAAATCCAGGACTCAGAGAAAAGCCATCAAAATTAAATTTATAATTAGCTTCGAGCATCATTTGCGAAAGAAGCTCAGGTACCATATAAAAAGAGGCATTAAGTTTATGATTTGCAAAGGCTTTACTCGAGGCATCAGCAACTATAAGGGGAGCATCTGTTGGTTTTCCTGCTGCTTTAAGTGCTGTATAGGTAAGCCCTCTGTGCATTGCTGCATCATCATTATTTGACCAATTTGGTTTATTTGATGAGGAAGCATTGCTATCCCCATACATTAAAACAGAGTGGGCTTGTGTGTGATCACGAAGTTTTTGTTCTGCCAAATATGCTAACTTAATAGAGGTCTTATCTAAGGCTTTTGTACCAAGAACAATACCATCAAAGGTATTTGGAATCATTTTAGTGTCATTTGATTTGGTATAAAAGGTCTCTACAATTTGACGACCAAGTATAATTTCACTATCTGCAATTCCTCGATAGCGTAGATAGGCTTGAGCAAAAGTTGCCATTGATTTATTTCCAGTATTGGAATAATCATAGCGACTCAAAACATCTTTTCCTGGCTTCAAATGAGCTATAGGACTATTTTTATCATCAAAAAAAGCTTGCGAAGCATACAGTGCTGTTGAAAAATCAAAGTCTGCATAAGTAGCACTTTTATATACAAACGAAGCACCTAAAGCGCTGACAAGATGAACGCTGTGTTTTGCATCTTCATTATCCCAACGAAAATAGAAATTATTTGAACGTATGCGACCATAAAACTCACCCTCACTGAACATTTCAGAAAAGTTTTCAGCTTCACCAGGGAGCTTATTGTAAACTTCTTGATTGTTGGTTTTAAGTGCACGTTTTGGTATCTCTTGATCTGCAAAAGAGTTTAAAGAGAGAGTTAAAAGTGCTATAAGTGATAAATTTTTATACATAATATCCTCTTTACATGTAAGGAATCAAAATTAAATAATATTTAATTTTAATACCCAAGTGTTATTTAGCAAACATAACTGAGCCGAGTCGAACCATATTTGAGCCACATTTAATAGCCAAACTATAGTCTCCACTCATCCCCATCGAACATATGTCAGCTTCAGCTAAGCCCTCAAAAATAGAGTGAGTAAGTTCGAAACTTTTCTGTATAAGTTTCGTATCTTCACTATGCGCGCCAATACTCATGACACCTCTTAGCTTAATGTTAGTGCAAGTTTCCTGAATTTGTGCATAAATATCATCTGCCATTTCAGCTTTTACACCTGATTTACTCACTTCGTTTGCACTATTGATTTGCAAGAGTGCATCAAGCGTCTGATTATTAGTCTCTAAGCGTTTTTGTAAAGCCTCAGCCAACTCTAAAGTATCAAGTCCTTGAAATAAAAAAGGCTCAATCGCAAGGAGTTGATTGATCTTGTTCTTTTGAAGATTTCCAATAAAATGCCACTCTAGTGGAAACTCATCTAGGCTTTCACTCTTAGCCTTTAAATCCTGAACCTTATTCTCACCAAAAGCACGCTGACCAATTTCATAAAGTGATTGGACTGCTGCCGAATCAGAATATTTACTCACCGCTACAATTTTAACAATATGATGAGCACTTACATGTAAGCGAGCTTTTTCGATATTTTCGATGATAGTATCTATGTGTTGTTTGTATGCTACTGTTTCCATAATATATTATTCCATTACTAGTAAAATTTTATTTGAATTATATCAAAACAGGAAAAATGGAACAAGAGAATTATTATGAGGGAGATATTATATAAGCGGGATGTGTATAGTTGCAAACAGGCTCAAAGCCCGTTTACATGTAGAAGTTAATTAGTCTTTAATATCAACGCGGTATGCTTTTTCTGAAAGCGGTACCCATGGGCGTTTGATATGTGGAGGACGACGGAACTCTGAGTCTCCATCTAAACCACGTGTTAGTTCATCTCTCCAAGCTTGATATACTTTGAAGTTATTATCATAGTTTACTTGGATATCACCAATTTTGTCACCTTTTTGAGCAGGCTCTAAGATAACTTTTTGGTGCCAACAGTGCATACCTGAGATTGGATCTGGATGTGTTGCAGCTACGGCATTTTGCCATGAACCACTAAGCCCATCCCACCAGATATTATCACTATCTTTGTTGTACTCGGCAAAACGTTTTGAGTGAAAAGGTTTAATTCCCTCAACATAAGTAAGTTTACCTTCTCTACCATCCATCTGAATCTCAGCAGTTGGTACACCATAACTATTGAGTCCAGAAGTACCATCATAATCTTCGATTTTGATTTGTGCGCCCTCTTGACCAACATTTTTAGGTGCTTCGTTCATAAAGTCTTTATCGTTCATATTCATTGGAGCGATAGTACCATTAACTTTGCCATCACTGACACCATTAGGAATACTTACAGCATTTTTAAGTTTCCAACGACCACCATGATGTGAACAAGCAAGTGTTCCAGGAAGAACACCCTCAGTTGGAACAGCCATCGCTACAAAGTAACCACTCTCTAAGCCAGAAACAGAATCCACAATACGAACACGAATTGCATCACCACGTTTAAAACCTTGACGCGCAGCATCTGGAGTTGAAATCCAGATAGGGTCATGATTTTGTGAGATTTCCATCAAATGTTTCGAGTTAGCTGAACGTGTATGAATATTATACGGTAGGCGGAAAACTGTATTTAATGCATACGAATTCTTCTCTTTCATATAGCTATGATTAACATGAGAAGTAATATGTGGCATATCTTTTTTCTCATCTTCACTACGTGGATAGAATGGAATAGCATATTCTGGCCATTTCCACTCATCAGCCATCCATGGAGAGAAGAAGTCTAGTTTTTTATCTAAAGATGCAAAACCTTCCATCATCTTACCATCAACTTCAATAGCAACTGGTTTTTTGTGGTCTTTATATTTCCAAGCACCTTTATGCGCTTTGGCATAAATAACACCTGTTCTTCTATCCATTGAAAGTTCATTTTTAGGATATTTATGACCATGAGAGATTAGATTACGCCCATCATACTTCACTTCACGCTCTTGTGCATGATAGATATTATTCTCTTCCATCCATGCTCCATGATCACGCATATACTCATATACTGGAAATTCAGAATTTTTATAACGTGAATCAGATGTAGCAGTTTTGTAAAGATTTGGCAAGTTATCACCAAATGCTGCGTCATACCACTCTGCAATTGTTACAGGTTTACCTGGGTGACGTTTTGATTCCCACATCTTCTTAATACCTAAAGAGCCATCAGGATCAATATAGTTTACACACATATCAAACCAGAATTCATTCTCTTCCCAAACTTCACCAAGACCCGCTTTAATATGCGCTTCAAGTGTAGCACGGTTAGGATTATTTGCTTTCCAGCCTGCTTTTTCTAGAGCAACACGCATAACCGGTTGACGAAATGATGTCCAACGTGCCGGCATAGTAGCTTCAGAGTGCTGATCATGACGCTCACCTGCTAGACCCACAGGAAGAACATAATCAACATACCAGTTCGTTTCAGACCATACTGGAGAGAGATTAAATGTTAGTTCCATCTTTTTCTCATCTTTAAGGACTTCTAACCAACGGAAACCATCAGGGTTAATCCACACAGGATTATACATACGTGGAATCCAAACAGAGAGTTTTTTCGGAACATTAAGTCCACGTTTAATCCACTTGTTTTGCCACGCAGTATCGGTTAAGAGGTGTGGCAATAAGAATGACATCTCATAAGTAGAGAGTGGCCATTCAGGTGGCCATGCCAACTCATTCCATACATCAACTTTAGGAACATCAGAACCACGTTTCCCTTGTCCAACTGTAGCAGAACCGCCCTTACCAGCAACAGAAATAACATGCCAATGGTGAAAGAATGTTCCACCTAAAGAACCGATTGCGCCACGAAGACCTAAGGCTAAGAAACCTGTACGTCCACTAACCCAACCACCACGGTTACCCGCAGCAGCAGCTCTCCAGAAGTAAGAAGAGATAGCAGTTCCTGCCCAGATAAACATCTCATAGAGTTGCTCTAATTTGTGCGCTGGTACATGTGTCTCTTTAACAGCATACTCTAAAGTATATGGAGCATAAAGCTCTTTTAACATTTCGATAAATGCTGAAAAATCTTTTTCAGCTGGTACTTTAGAGATATATCCCTTCTCAACCATAAAATTAAGATACTTCTCATTATCAAGCATTACTTCCCAATTCATCCAACGACGAACAAACTCTTCATTAACTTTACCTTCTTGTAAAATACGGTTTACAAGATAGAGATAGATAGCTGGTTCAGTTCCTGGCCATGCTGCAATCCATAAGTCTGCCATACCCGCTGAGTTTGACATACGAGGATCCATAACAACCATCTTCGCACCTTTTTTACGTGCGTCAGCAATATGACCTGCCGCTTGCTGGAAATAATGACCTGCATCTGCTGCGTGAGATGAGTTAAGGAAAACAAGTTTCGCATTCGCCCAATCTGGAGAAGAGCGGTCATCATTTGCCCATTGGATAGTTGGTGTACGACCACCTGATGAACAGATATTTGTATGTGAGTTGAATGCATCACTACCTAATGTATGCCAAACCTTACCTGTAAATCCATTTTCATTTGGACGACCAACATGAAACATAACAGATTTTTTAGATAATTCATCACCTTCGCGGAGTGTGTCACCCATTTTTTTACCAATGGTTGTCATCGCTTCATCCCAAGAAGTACGAATCCACTTACCTTCACCACGAGCTGAACCTGGAGCACGCTTAATTGGAAATGCTAAACGATCTGGATCATACATTTGTGATTGTGTTGCGTAGCCTTTGGCACAGTTACGTCCACGAGATCCTGGATGAAGAGGATTACCCATATACTTTTTAACTGTGAAAGTTTTTTTATCAATCCACGCAGTTAAACCACATGAAGCTTCACAGTTTGAACATGCTGTTGGAACGATAGTATAATCATTCACTTCAATACCATCAGGATTGCTCTCACTACGAACACCGTGACGGTCGATACCACCACGTTTCCAGTCATCACCATCTAACTCTTTAAAATCATCCCACTGCTCAAGAGGCGGATAGAATGAGAGTGAGTCTGGTGTATTGGTGAATTTACTTTCACTTACTGACTCAGCAATTGCGTCAGCAGTAAACACACCCTTTGCAATAGCAGCGCCGACAACTGTAAATGCCGCGCCTTTCATAAATGATCTTCTACTTTCTAAATACATCAAAAACCTTTTCTTAACTCATTGGTAATAGTTGAGGAATCATCAACCATACGTGTTTAACAACCCATAGACCCGCAAGTGCTAAAATAGCAGCAAGTCTTAATATACTTTCAGATTTACCAGTACGGCTGAGTGCAATCAATAATATTGGTAATAGATATGCTACAAATTGTCCAATCCAGAACATTGTCGCATATTCACCATTTCCTTTAATATACTCTAAAACTGCACCAATCTCTTCAGCTTTCATTGGACCAAAGACCAATTCTGCTTGGTATAGAATAAATGCAGCCAATGCACTCATTCCCAAAATAACACCAAGAGAGCTTTTTGCTTCATATGATAAGTTTTTACCTAGAAGAATCATTGTTGCTGACCCAGCGAGTAGTGCTGCGAGTATCATTTGCGCTGATTCTGTTGGCATTTGCCATAATTCACGTGCTGTACACTGAGACATTAATGCTGCCGTATAAAGCGTGACTGGAATTGCAAGCAATAGCGTCCAAAACAGAAGCTTATCAAAAGCAGCATCATTCTTTTTCAAAATCTTTTTATACTCAGCACTAAAAAATGCTAGACCAAAAAGAAGACCTACAAAAATTGTAGCCATCCATGCACCGACAGTAATAGCCGAAGTCCAACTTGGGTGGAAAAAGATATGCCACATTCTAAATGGCTGGTGTAAGTCTGCTAGTGTAAATAGCAAAAAGACATGAATTGCGATAAGCGAAATTACTATTGTAGGAAATCTAAGATTACCTGACTCATTTGGATAACGCTTTAAAAGATAAAAGAGCATAAAAATAACACCTGTACCGATACTTTTTGCCCACATATTAACCGTTACTAACCACGGCCAGACTACACCTGGAAGACCTACATCTAAAGTTACGACTGCTTGCGTCGCTGCGAGTGTTTCATGTACCATTAGTGGTGTCCTCCTATTGGCATTTTAGAAGTCAGCTTACCAAAAAGTGAGTGACCTTCCGCGCGATGAGATGCTAATGGATTGAGTGTTACATTTCCACCACCAACATAGAAATGATGCGGGTTTGTACCTTTTTCAGGTTTACGTACTTGAACATCAGATTGATTCACTTGAATGTACTTACTAATATTTGATGTAGCATCATCAAGATCACCAAAGATATTGGCTTCAACAGGACATGCTACAACACATGCAGGCATCATTGAACTAGCGATACGGTGTGCGCAATACGTACATTTATCAGCTGTTTGAGTTTCAGGGTCAATATAAATCGCTCCATAAGGACATGCCATAACACATCCAGCACACCCAATACAACGTTCTTTGTCAATATTGACAATCCCATTATCAAGATAGTGCAGTGCACTTACTGGACAAATACGCTCACATGGCGCATTTTGACAGTGATTACAACGCAGTGGCGTAAACGTCCGTTTT
Source organism: Campylobacterota bacterium (assembly GCA_034723735.1). Lineage (GTDB taxonomy): Bacteria > Campylobacterota > Campylobacteria > Campylobacterales > Sulfurimonadaceae > S010-53. The sequence goes on from JAYEPE010000019.1 coordinate 19,810, forward strand.
GTTTCAGGGAATACCCCAACATCTACATATTTGACGCGAAGTCTCCATGTACTTAGTGGAACTTCATTCTCCACTTTACATGCGATCTCACATCCCTTACATCCCATACATAGGTGCAGGTCAACGAGGAAACCTAATTGCATATACTCTCCTTTTATAAAAGATTATAACTCAGTATTATAATTATCAAAAGATACCGCTATTTACGTGCCTAGACGACATCTTAGCTGAAAGATATTAGCTAAATGCGTATTAACTAAAACTAAAAAAAATTATATTTTTGCTATAAAATTTCAAGTTTGTGTAAAAAAGGTAATTTAATTTTATAGAAGAAAAAGTTATAACTTAGAAAGAATATCTAGTGTTATAACTAATATTAAAAGAGGTTATTTTAAGCGTACTCTCACCGATTGCTCATGTGCAGTAAGACTTTCTGTATTGGCAATTAAAGCACACGCTTCACCAATTTCATTAATCCCTTTATGTGAAAATGCGATGATAGAAGATTTTTTCATAAAGTTTTCAACTCCCAAAGGAGAATAAAACTTTGCAGTTCCTCCTGTAGGCAAGGTATGATTAGGGCCAGCAACATAATCACCAATAGCTTCTGGAGTGTTTGGACCTAAGAAGATGGCACCGGCATGTTTAATACTAGGTAGAAGCTCCCATGGACTTTCAGTGACAATTTCTAAATGTTCAGGCGCGATATCATTCATCAGCTTAATAGCTTCATCCATATCTTTGCTAATGATAATAGCTCCTCTGTCTTGTATAGATTTTCGAGCAATCTCTTCACGTGGTAATTTTTGTAACCACAGTTGAATCTCTTTTTCTACCTCTTTAGCAAGTGCTTGTGATGGTGTTATCAAGATACAACTTGCCATTTCATCATGCTCTGCTTGAGAGAGTAAATCAATAGCTAAGTGATTAGCATTGGCACTATCATCTGCTAAAACACCGATTTCACTCGGTCCTGCAATCATATCGATATTAACATCACCAAATACCATTTTTTTAGCTGTTGCCACAAAAATATTTCCCGGTCCTGTAATGACATCAACTTTAGGAATGCTTTGTGTTCCATAAGCCATAGCAGCAATAGCACTTGCCCCACCTACCTTATAGACTTCACTAACACCGCATAAATGACAAGCTGCTAGTAAGAGGCTATTTGGTTCATTATCAGGTGTTGGCGTCGTAACAATAATCTGTTCAACTCCAGCCACTTGAGCAGGAATAACATTCATCAGAAGTGAACTAGGATAGGCAGCTTTGCCACCAGGAATATAAAGCCCTGCACTATCAACAGGAGTTACTTTTTGACCTAAAATCGTTCCATTTGCTTCAGTGTCAATCCATGATTTAGGGAGTTGTTTTTCATGATATACTTTAATACGATCATAAGCAAGATGCAAGGCTTCTTTGAGCTTAGCATCAAGATTATCATAGGCTTCTTTCATTGAAGCCGTATCTATTTTCAAATCCTCATCATTTTGAGGTTCCCAATTGTCAAATTTTGCAATATGACGTTTAAGTGCAAGATTTTTTTCAGTTTTTATCTCATTAATTATAGTGCCTACAATGCCTGAAACATGTTCAATATCTACTTTACCGCGACCTAACAACTCATCAAATTGATTTGAGAAATTGCTATCATCTGTTTTTACAAAAATCATGTATTTATTTCCTTACATGTAATTATAGCTAATAAGTGTTATTTTGATTTGAAAATTACTTTTTACTACCTTTATACTCATCTAATACGATAGATAGTGCTTCAAGATATGTCGTTGCAGGTTGTGCCCCCATCATTGGCTGAAACATCGGTTCGCCATCTTTTAAAAACCATGTGCCAGGTGTTCCATTGGTAACTAAATCAGCAGGTACTGTATTGCGGTTAGTATAGCCTTGCACACTTACATAATTACTATTAAGAGTAGCGACAACCTTTGGGTCGCTCAGTGTTCCAGCTAAAAAGCGATCACACCAACCACAGCCATCTCTATTGACTAAAAACATTACAGGTTTATTGAGTCGTTTTCCTTTGGCAATTGCTACTTTTAGATTGCTTTCCCACTGAATCGATGCAGCTGAAACTAATGTTGTTAGCAATGTTAATGTTAGTAATATTTTTTTTATCATTTTTTTACCTTTTTTATAATTTCTGCAGCTATTTTTTCAACACTTTTATTTTCAACATCAATAATAATATCTGCTACTTTTTTGTACTCTGGTAGTCGAAGTTTATAAAGCTCTTTTGCCTTTGAAATCTCTTTAAATAGAGGGCGTTTTTTTAACTTCTTTTGGGCTTGTGGATGGTTAATAATACGTTTGTATATCCCATCAAAAGAGGAGTGAAGTAAAACAACTTTTCCTATTTTATTTAGATTCGAGACCTTATAAAATCCTCCACCTGTTGAGATCAGTGTATTGCTTACACTTTTTTCCAACCAAAGAGAGACCTGTTTTTCAAGATTACGAAAATATACTTCACCTTCATATTCAAAAATATTTTTTATACGACGATTTTCCATACTTTCAATAATATCATCTGTATCAATAGCAACAATTTTAGACTGTTTAACTATCTCTCTAGCAGTACTACCCTTACCTACACCCATAAAACCAATTAGTATAATATTTTTCATGCGCTATCATAGCATTTATAAAATAATATTTTAGGAGAATTATGAATATTTTTAATACGAAAGTCAAACCTTCTTGTGCAACTGAGGTATTTGAAACATTATTTCAAAATGAGTGTATCAAAATTGAGCATATACAATCCAATACATTCAGTGAGGGAGAGTGGTATGACCAAGAGGTTTTAGAGTGGGTTTTTCTAGCTAAAGGAGAGGCACAACTTGAATTTGAGGATGAAATCAAAAACCTTGTAGCAGGAGATTATCTTCTTATTCAAGCCCATCAGCGTCATCGAGTTCTTTCAAGCTCAAAAGATGCTCACTGGATTGCCTTACATGTAAGCCACTAGCTTTTAAACTCATTAATGCGTTTTTGAAGTGTTGTTGCTACCCCAAGTAACTTCTGTAAATCATTTTCTATCTCATCAACACTATTCGAGTTAGAATCGGAATAGTCACGAATTAATGAAATTTCTTCAACAATCCACTCAATATGTTGAACTACTTTTTGAATATCTTGATACGAACTTTTTGCCACTTCACTTGAAATATTCATGGTTTCAGAAGTCATCGAAATTTTATTTTCAACATCCTGTGAAAGATGTGTTAGCTTCTCCATATCCTGAGCATTTTGTACCATTTTATCGCTTACATCATTAATAGACTGCACAATAGTACTTACACTCATCTCTATTTCATGGAGACTTTTTTGTGTTCGTTCAGCTAATTTTCGTACCTCATCAGCTACTACAGCAAATCCTCGACCATGTTCTCCTGCACGAGCAGCTTCAATGGCTGCATTAAGAGCAAGAAGATTTGTCTGATCTGCGATATCTTTAATAACACCTAAAACATTTTTCACCTGATCTGCATCTTCTCTTAAATGCGTTAATTGTGCAGAAAGCTCATGTTCTGACTGCATAAAACTATCAACATCATTGACTAAAATGCTTAAAGAACCTTGAGCTTCATCTAAAGCTCCATTTGCACTATTAACATTTTCTTGAGTCTGTTGTGTAACGCTTAAGGTATGCTCAAGTATTTCGCGAATATCTACTGTTTTCTCTGTTGTTTTATTGACAATTTGACGCTCTTTTTCAACACTTTGAGAAATTTTCTGACTCGCTAAAGTAATATCTGAAACAATACGTTCATTTTCACTACCAAGACTTTTAACATCATGAATAGTCTCTTGAACCATCTCCACAAAATCATTGACTGCTTTTGCCGCTTCAGAAAACTCATTTTCTCTACTTACATCAAGACGTCGTGTTAAATCTTTATCGCCACTCACTAACTCTGCGATTCGATCACGCAAAGAACGCAGTGGTGTCAATATTTCTTTAGAGAAAAAGAGACTTGCTCCAGCAATAAATACAATAGTTGAAAGCAGTAACACAAGAAGCAAGGTGCTTTGAGTTGCAACAATTTTGGCATCATTGTCATCAAGTGAAATAACAAGATCCATAACACCTAGTATGGCACCTTCATTTACATTAGCATGACATGATAAACATACATTTTCAGCAAGTAATGGTTTCAAAAGACGTACTGTATGATGCGTGTCTTGACGTTCAATAATCTTCTCTTTTTTACTCTTTAAAACATCTTGAATAAGAAGATCCTGCGTAAATTTTTCATCAGGAGCATACATTTCAAGAACTGCCTTGGATTTAATAACATTTAAAGAATTGATACCCTCTATCTTACTCGCATCAGAAATAACATTTTTCACAACTTCAGCATCAGCCGAGAACATACTCTGACGTAGTGTTTGAAAGATTGATGAACTCACCATAATGAGTGAGCTTTTTACAGTATCGTTAGAGAGTTGATGCAAGGTTGATGAAAGGTAATAGTTAATACCGATAACACCAACTAAACTTAAAATAAGCGTTGAAAATATAATCCGTACTTTCACTGTTTTAAACATGTGAAACTCCATACTAAGAAATCTTATAATTTATTGTACCCTAATTACAAGCTTTTTTATCTAAAAGATAAATGATTATGAATTGTTGAATTAAATCCCCTTATAATTCAACAAAACGTAATAGCAAAAATCTTATAATTAGTTCATATTAAGAAAGAGGATTAGCCATGTCACAGAAAATTTTGGATTTAGTACAACCGGGTGTATTATCAGGAGATGATGTTTTTACTGTTTATCAAGCAGCTAAAGAGGTAGGTTTTGCACTGCCTGCTGTTAACGTTATAAATACTGATTCTATTAATGGAATACTTGAGGCAGCTGCAAAAGTCAACTCTCCAGTGGTTATCCAGTTCTCCAATGGTGGGGCTTCATTTTATGCTGGTAAAGGTCTTAGCAATGATAATGAGCAATCTGCTATTGCAGGTGCTATTGCAGGTGCGATGCATGTTCATCAAATGGCAGAGATTTATGGTGTAGCTGTCATCTTACATACTGACCATGCGGCACTTAAATTATTACCATGGATTGATGGACTTCTTGATGCAGGCGAAGAGTTTTATGAAGCGTATGGGAAACCTCTTTTTAGCTCGCATATGCTTGATTTATCAGAAGAGCCTATTGAAGAAAATATTGGCACCTGTAAAAACTATCTAGAGCGTATGGCTAAAATAGATATGAGCATAGAGATTGAGCTAGGTGTTACTGGTGGAGAAGAAGATGGTGTTGACAATACAAATATTGACAATGCTCTACTCTACACACAACCTGAAGAAGTTGCTTATGCTTATGAAGAACTTTCAAAAGTAAGTCCACACTTTACTATCGCTGCCTCTTTTGGAAATGTTCATGGAGTATATAAGCCAGGTAACGTTGTATTAACCCCTTCAATTTTAGATAATTCTCAAAAATATATTGCTGAAAAATTTAATACTGCTGATAAACCTGTTAACTTTGTATTCCATGGTGGCTCAGGCTCAACACTTGAAGAGATTCGTGAAGGTATCAGCTATGGTGTTATCAAAATGAATATTGACACAGATACACAATGGGCAACATGGGATGGAGTAAAAGGCTTTTCTGAAGAGTATTTAGACTATCTTCAAGGTCAAATCGGAAACCCTGAGGGTGATGATAAACCTAATAAAAAATATTATGACCCACGTAAATGGCTCCGTGCAGGACAAGAAGGTCTTGTTAAACGTGTGACTGAGGCATTTTCTGACTTGAATGCACTAGATAGAAACTAGAATGTAACTCCTTGCGCTTTTACATGTAAGGAGTTTTCATCTAATCTAATAAATACATTATCCCAAAACTCTTCTA
>JAYEPE010000020.1:0-6316 GCA_034723735.1 Campylobacterota bacterium
TGGGTCTTATGGGTAAAATTTTTGGTGGTGAGACTGATCGTGTTATGGGTAATGTACAAAAGGATGATGATATTATTTTAGATTTCTTGATACACTAATTTATACCCTTACATGTAAAGAAAAAAACAAGTACCTTTAAAGCAAGCAATGTGTAAAATAAAGCTTTTAAAGGAGTGTTTTTGAAATATCTATTTATCTTACTTTTTATTCCAGTTTTTACGCTTTATGCAAAACAGTATTACGCTAAGGTAGAACCTTATGAGATTCGTACTATCTCTGCTAATGTCTCAGGTTTAGTTCTTTTTACAGATGAGCAAAAAGAGGGTGCGAAGCTTGGTACAAAAGAGTATATTATTATTGATGATGAGCTTGATGTTATTGAAAATGATAAGTTAGAGAAAAAAGTACAACTCTTACATGTAACGCTCTCTCTTAATGAAGATTTGAAGAAAAACTATGAAGAGATTACAAAACGTAAAAATAAAAATTATGAGCGTATTAAAGATTTAAAGATTAAGTCATCAGTAGAAAAAGATAGAGAGTTTTATGATGTTGTAGCATCTCAAAACTCGCTTATCTCCCTTGAAAAAGAGATTATTTCACTTCAGACACAAATTAATGATTTAGAGTTACGCTCAGCGCAGTTACAGCGTTCTATCTCTGATAAACATTTAAAAGCAGAGGGTTATATTTTATATGCTTTGATGGTAAAACCAGGGCAGGTTGTAGCCCCATCAACACCTTTAGCAAAAATTGCTGATGCTTCACGTGCTTTATTAACTATCTATCTCTCCTCTGAAGAGATTCGTGATGTTAAAGAAAAAGTGCTCTATCTTAATGGTGCAAAGAGCAACTACAAGATAGACCGTATCTGGAATATTGCAGATGAAAAACATCTTTCAAGTTATAAAGCAGAGATAATTATTGATGCTCCTGAACATTTTTCAAGTTTAATGAAAGTAGAGTTACGTGATGAATAAGACAGCCTGTCCACTTGATTGCTATGATGCATGTAGTGTTGTTTATGATGAAGGAGAGCTTAAAGGTGATGATAAGCATTTTTTAACACAAGGGTTTCTCTGTCCGCATCTGAATCATTATGACAAGCATGAGCGTATTACTCAACCTCGCTATAAGGGTGAGATTATCACTATAGATAAAGCCGTAGATATTTTAAAAGAGAAGCTTCAGCGTATTGACAAGCAAGGTACTTTGCATCTTAGAGGTCATGGAAATTTTGGTTTAATGCAAGGGGTTAGTGATCATTTCTTTGCTTCACATGGTGCAAGTTTAACAAAGGGTAGTCTCTGTGATGGTGCAGGTGAAGCAGGGATTTTAGAAGGCAGAGGGAGTAATCTTCTCTTCTCACCCCAGCAGATTGCTAAAAGTGAAGTTGTGATATTTTGGGGACGTAATCCTCATGTTAGTAATTCGCATTATCTACCAATGCTCAAAGATAAAACTATTATCGTTATAGACCCAGTTGAGACAAAAATAGCTAAGCAAGCAGACTGTTTTATTCAGATAAAACCACATGCAGATATGTACCTAGCTATGCTTTTGAGCCGTTTTATGATTATAGAGGGAATGGAAGATACTGAGTATTTACAAGAGTATGCTAGTGAGTATGAAGATTTTTATGAACTTACTCAGACTATACGTATTAAAAAAACTTTGGATAATATTGATGTTAGCTTAGGCGATATTGGAAGAGTTTTAGAGCTTATTAAAGGAAAGCGTACTGCTATTTTAGTAGGTCTTGGTGTTCAAAAATATCGTAGTGGAGCAGAAGCTGTGCGTTGTATTGATGCTTTTGGTGTACTGCTTGGAAAAGAATGTGGAGTGAATTTTCTAGGAAATTCAACAGAGGGTATTAACTCACCTTTTAATCAAAAAGCTCCTCGTGTAGCGCTTGGAAATATTGATTTTAGTGCCTTTGATTTGGTCTTTATTCAAGGAATGAATCCTCTCTCTCAAATGCCAGATACAAACCGAGTCGAGAAAGAGATACAAGAGGTAAAGGAAGTTGTCTATTTTGGACTCTATGAAAATGAGAGTTCAGAGTGTGCAGATTTAGTTATTCCAGCAAAAAACTTTTTAGAAAAAGATGATATTCGTTCAAGTTACGGAGCTAATGATTTACTAAAAATGCCTCGTCAAATAGAGAGTGATATTGGCATAAGTGAATACGAACTAACAGCACGTTTATGTGAGGCTTTTGATATTGAGCTCAAGAGTGAAACAGAGTACTTAGAGTATTTTGAATCGCATCTCTTACATGTAAAGGGAAGAAAAGATGCTCCTTATGAAGAAGGTTTTGATACTGATGATGGTGAATTTTTATTTATAGATGAGTTAGATTTTAATCTTAATTTAAAAAGAGATATATTCTTGATTACATGTAAGTCTCCTAAAAGTTTAAATTCTCAGTTTTACCGTGAAAGCAAGGTTTATATTAATCCTTCTATGGGTTATCTCGAAGGACAGCGTATTCGCATTGTCTCCAAGAACGGAAATATAGAACTTGATGTAAAGTTTGATGACACTTTGCGTCATGATTGTGTGTTGATATATTCAGGAACCCCAGAGCTAAATAAGCTTACAAGTTCACAATTAAGTTATGATGGTCTAAATGCCGCATATCAAGAAAATAAAGTAAAGGTAGAAGTATGTTAAAAGATTTAGATTCACAGTTTGTATTACCAACGTATGCACGTCAAGATATTAGTTTCATTAAAGGAGACAATGCCACGCTAACCGATAGTAATGGTAAAGAATATATCGATTTTATGGCAGGTATCGCCGTTGTTAGTGTGGGTCATAGCAATAAAAGACTCTCAAAAGCACTCTGTGAGCAGATTCAAAATATTATTCATATCTCAAATCTTTATTTAATCGAACCTCAAGCACAAGCTGCTGAGGCCATTGTCAAAGCGAGTGCTTATGATATGAAATGTTTTTTTGGAAATAGTGGAGCAGAGGCAAATGAGGGCGCTATTAAAATTGCACGTAAATATGGCGAGGTTGATGGTCAGGCAAAACGCTATAAGATTATTACTCTTGAACACTCTTTTCATGGACGTACTATTACAACAGTAAAAGCAACAGGTCAAGAGTCCATGCACAACTATTTTGGTCCTTTTCCTGATGGATTTGTGTATGCAAAAGATATTGATGAGATTGAATCTCTGCTAGATGATCATACTGTTGCAGTCATGATAGAGCTTGTTCAAGGTGAGGGCGGTGTTCAGCCACTTGAGCGTGAAAAAGTTCATACCCTTGCAAAGCTTTTAAAAGAGCGTAATGTTTTATTGATTGTTGATGAAGTTCAAACTGGAGTATATCGAACGGGTGAATTTTTAGCTTCAAACCTTTATGATATTGAGCCAGATATAGTTACCTTAGCTAAAGGTTTGGGTGGAGGTGTTCCTATTGGTGTTGTGATGACTTCACTCAAAGATGTATTAAGCGCTGGTGATCATGGCTCAACTTTTGGAGGTAATTACCTCTCAGCAACAGCGGCTAAAACTGTTATCGAAATCTTAAATGAATACAAAGAGAGTGGGGCACTTGATGAGGCATTTTTATATTTTGAGAGTGCCTTAGAAGCCTTACATGTAAAGTATCCCCATATTTTCTTAGAGAGTGTTGGTTTTGGGATGATGCGAGGACTCCGTGTTAAAGATGCTGATACTTTGACACAAATTATTTCAAATGCAAAAGATGAAGGTGTTATGGTGCTTAAAGCAGGTAAAAACACACTGCGACTGCTTCCGCCACTAACAATCACAAAAGGAGAGATGGATGAAGGTTTCAGTCGCCTTAATCGCGCTATCGCTTCTTTGTAGTAGTGCAATTTCTAGTGATGAGAACCTCTCTTTAGAATCTTATCTCTCTTCTTTAAAACAGCGTACTTTCGCACTTGATTATACAAAGAACTCTGAAGAGTCTTTGAAGTTTCGTGATTCATGGATATCACCTGTTCAGATGAGTTACAGTTACAATAGAAGTGCTCCATACGATAATGAACAAACTTCAATGAATGCAGCCATCACAATAGATCAGCCTATTTTTAAATTTGGTGGCATCTACTACGGTATTAAATATGCCCAACACTCTTATAATGCTAATAACCTCACTATTGATCAGCAAAAACGCTCATTAATTAAACAAGCAGTATCACTTCTTATGCAGATTAAACGCACAGAACTTCAGATTGAACGTCAAAATTATCAAATCGATAACTCACAAATTAATCTCGAACAAAAGCGTGAGCAGTACATCAATGGGCAACTTGATTCAGGCTTTTTAAATAATGCTATTATTGAAAAAAATATAGTCACTCAAGCCTTATATGATTTAGAAACTGCCAAAGAGAGCCTAGTTTCTAACTTTCAAAGTATCAGTGATAATGATTACCGAACAACAGCTATCCCTCATTTAGACTACTTAGAAGAAGAGGCCTTTCTAGAACATAATATCGATATCAAACTCCGTGAAAGCTCTATTGAACGTGATTATTATCAAAAAAATATGATTATGGCAAAATATTTTCCTACAATCAGTTTAAATGGCTCTTACAAATGGGAACGTAGTGAAGATTTTCAATTTGGAAATACTGGAGCAGGCTACTCAGGTGAAACAAAATATTATAGCTACGGTTTTCGAGCAAGTATGCCTCTTGATATTAATACCTTTCGTGATATAGAAAGTGCACGAGCCGATTATCTAAAATCAAAAGTACAACTCGATGATTCAAAACGCTCTTTACAAACCCTTTTTGAAAAAGTAGCTCATAATCTTGATAATATAGATAAGAAAATAGCCCTAGCCAATGAAAATCAAGAACTTTACGAAGCCTTAGTCCACGACACCGATATCTTGCATAAAAGTGGCTATAAAACAGCCTATGATCTGAAAAATATGCAAAATTCTTTAGAGATAGAGAAGATAAATATTAAGATGTATTATTATGATAAACAACTTGAGCTTTTAGAGTTGTATGAGAAGGTTACTAGTGAGGTTTAGAAGGTATATAAAATGATAATAAATTTACTTCAATAGAAAAACTATTATTGAATTATGAAAGAAGAGATATGAATTTTAGCAAATATATGACACAGTGGCTTTATGGTGAAGAGGGCTATTATTCGACTTATAAGGCAATAGGAAAAGAGGGCGATTTTTACACCTCTGTGAGTTCATCTAAGTTTTTTGGTGGAAGTATTGCCAAGCATATTATTAGCCTTGTAGAGGAAGGGTTTTTGAATGAGGACGCTACAATTTGTGAAATTGGGGCGCATCATGGGTATCTGCTTGCGGATATTGTAGAGTTTATCTATACCTTAAAGCCTGAGCTTTTAAATACTTTTGAGTTTGTTATTGTAGAGCGTTATGATGCGATGCAAGAATCGCAAATAGCATACTTTCAAGAGAGTTTTGGGGATGTTGTAAAGCTATCACATGTAAAGAGTTTAAGTGACTTACATGTAAAGAATGCTTTTTTCCTAGCTAATGAGATTTTTGATGCTTTTGCTTGTGAACTCTTTTACAAAGGAAAAACTGCCCAAGTTGAAAATCATAATGTTGAATTTAATCTTGAGAATGCTTGGGTAAGCGAAAAAGCTGCTAAGTATTTTAAAGATCGTGGTGAAATTGCAGTTGGTTATGAAGCCTTTGCCCTAGAGATGGCAGGAGCAGCAGAGCGGTTTGAGTTTATGAGCTTTGATTATGGTGAGATGAAAGCACGACCTGATTTTTCGCTGCGAATTTATGATAAACATAAAGTCCATCCATTTTTTGAAGAAAACTTAGATAGAAAAGCCTTATTTGGAAAAAGTGATATCACTTATGATGTGACTTTTGGGCATGTTAAAGATGCCTATGAAGAGGCAGGCGTTACGTTTGTGGAATTAAAAGCACAAATGACAGCCCTTGTGAATATGGGAATTTTAGAACTATTAGAGATGCTTCAAGTTAGAGTTGAAGAGAAGCTTTACAAACAAGAACTTGATAAGGTCAAAATGCTTATTATGCCAGATATGCTAGGTGAGCGTTTTAAGTGTATTCGGTTTAGAAAAATATGAGTATTTGTTATCTTGTTCACCGTAATGAGTCCACATTCTAGAGATTCTTACTTTTTGATATAACCGTTTGACTTCAGTGACGCGAGCGTTCACTGCTAGGCTTTGTTAGCTTGTTCAGTATATATGAGTTTAAGTTATTTTTCTGCTAATAAATCTAGCATATCATCTGTATCCATTTCAATTAAACCTTTAAATTCAATATCTAGGACACTTTGTATTTGTTCACATAA
>JAYEPE010000021.1:0-6179 GCA_034723735.1 Campylobacterota bacterium
CAAAATCCAAATGTACCTTATGATGTGAAATATGATATAACTGACTATGGAAATATAAAGATAATTGATTTTAATAACTCAGGTGAGAACGAGATATCTTTTCTAAAGGCACTCTCTAAAACAGAAAAACAGATAGAGATATGCATAACAGAAGATTTTGCTGAATGTTTTGGAAATGAGTTCCTACTCTTTAGTGAACAAGATGCAAAAGATTTTGCTGATGCTAAAAATGCAGAGGAACCTTTTAAGTTCTCAACAGAGTATTTAAATGGCAAAACACTTTACAATACCTCTTGTGATGACAATCAGTGGCAGATGGCACCATTTTCTTTTAATGATAAGACTTTCACAGCATACATAGAAGAAGATCCAACGCAAAGAATGGATGATGTCTCTTATAATATTACACAAGAGGGATACATTAATTTTGAAAATGAAGGTGATGAAAGTTATATTAAAGCCTTGGAGACGACCTCGGTTGCTATGAGTGTATGTTGGGAAGACTCAGTTGAAAATGCAACTAAGTGTAGCTGGAGTAATGAATATTTTTATTTTGATTATGAGACTGCAAAAAAATTAGTTGATACTAAAAATGCTAATGAAGACTTTGAGGGCTGTCATGGTGATGACGGTGGTCACTCTGAAAGTAGAGAATGTGAAGTCGGTGTTGATGGCTGTGAGGAGGTTACTGTTAGCGGTAAAGTAATATTTAAAGATGCCGAAGGAAACATTATTGACACTCCTGAAGATGCAAGAGTCCGTCTTTCTTCAGATGTTGATATGGAAAATAACCATTATGGAAAATATTTCAATAATATTACACTAAGCCCTCAAGGTGATTTCTCTGCAACTGCAAAAGTTCAGCCTAACAGTTACCAATCTGGACATAAAATCAATGTAGATATCTACAAAGAAAATGGTGAGGAACCTCATTATTATAATTGTGGAGAAAACTCTTACAAAGGTACTTTAATTAACTTTGACGAGTTACAGTCCCTGGAAGTAACACCTAATGACTTTCAGGACAATAGCTCACAAACTTGTGACTAAAGACTTCACTTACTTCCTAAGTCCTACTTTCTAGTTCCCAAGTTTGACTTGGGAACGTTTACATGTAAAAGCTGTTTAAAGTTTTCAATACTTCTTGAACGAATAAAGACTTTTATTGATGTCTCTTTTTTAAGTTGAAGCATCTGTTTAATATTTTTATGAGTAGCAGGAACATAAAGCGTAGCTCCTAGCTCTATAGCATCAAAATTTCTAAGCATCACATTTCTCCACAGTTCGTTTTACTTTAATAAAAAAGTTCTCTAAAGATATTGCATCTGATACAATAGTGCATTGTACTTTATCAGCTTCAAAACTTTTTTCAACTCTAGTGATGCCACACTGTTCTAGTTCATATTCTACTAACTGCAAGACACTATATTTACATGTAAATTGCTCGGTAAACTCTTTTTTATACTCACTAAGCTCTGCATTCTCAACTACAAGATTAGTAGCATCACCATAAGCACGAACTAGCCCACCTGTTCCAAGTTTAGTTCCACCAAAGTAACGCACAGTAATAACAGCGATATTAATTAACTCATTACCTTGCAGCACTGCTAAAGTGGGCTTACCTGATGTTCCTCGCGGTTCACCATCATCACTACTGCCTTCTACAATTTGATCAAGCTCATTTAAGTAACGAAAAGCTGTTACAAAATGACGCGCTTTAGGATGTTTTAGCTTAAGTTCTTCTAACAAAGTTTTATACATGTAAAATGGAACTAAGTGAGCGATAAACTTTGATTGCTTAATGACAAGCATATTTTCATAGTGTTGAGCAATAGTGACCATTATTTTGTCTCATTATCATCATAGAAAAAAATATACTCAGCATCACCATGCCTAACACTCAGCTCTTTATCTGAATGAGGTAGTAGCGTTACAAAAGGCATATTACTCTCTCGAGCAAATCGCATATTTACTCCTAAAGATTGAGACAGATGCATCGCTCCCACAAATACAATTAATACACTATTATTGTCTGCAAGAATATTCTGAGCCAGAAGTGCACTTTCATGTCCCATATAACTGTCCCATGCTACTTGAACTCGATACATACGGTCTTTACATATAGAGATATTCTTACTATGTTTACAGTGATCTAAATAGGGAGATACAAGTTGTTGGTGTGCCGTTACATTTAAGTCCAGAGAGTCAAAGAACAGTTTCTCTTTAGAACTCATTGATGAGATATTTTGATCTGATATTTTTTTACGAAACGCTCTACTCATATTGATGCCGTAAAGTTTTCCTTTAGCATCTTTAACACTCTTATATATTGATGCATAGTTTTTAAAATCATATCCAACCTTCTTTGTCCAGTTAATATCATCTCGCAGCACAGAAGCATTAACATCACCTCTACAGTAATCATCTAAAAGTTCATTATGTTTAGGAGTAAACCACTCATTAGCTACATGTATTTTTTTACTACTGTTTGTAATAAACTTTGCTACAAATTCCTGTACTGCTGTTTCATCATGATAGTCACCTATAAAGATTATTTGGTACGCTTCTATTTTTTTATGAAAATTTTCCATACTAAGACATTCACTGCTTTTAAGTGCATAGATTTCATTTTTACATGTAAATTTATGCGCTAAGGGTTGCGGTTGTGAGCATCCGCTAAAAAATAGCAGTAGCACTATTAAAAAATATATTGACTTCATAATCTCATTTCTATAATCTTTTTTTGTATAATACTAAAATATTAATAAACTAAGGATTGTTGTGGGACTTCTTAATACCCTTAAACGTAAAACTTTTAGTGCTTTTCGTGAACTTTTCATCTATCATCACAACTCTCTTGAGTTTCGTGCTAAATTATTTGCACTTATTATTGCTGTTAATGGTCGTGGTAGTGATGAAATTTTTGATTATGTCAAAACATCTGGTATGGCAATTTACAATGATGAGACTAGAGCAGATGCCCTATTGCTTGCTACACAAGAGATTATTAGCAAAGTTCATAATGACAATGGCCTAGATGAAGATTTGTTAGTTGAAGATATTGTAAAAGAGATCAAAAATATCCCAAGATTCCGAAAAAAGATTAATACAGACCAACTACGTAAATTACTAGAATTTACACAAGATGATGATATTAGATCTTATCAAGAGAATATTTTAGAATTTTTAGAAAATGCCAAAGAGAAGAACTAGCTACTTTTATAGCTACTCAACTCATAACCATCAGACAGAAGCTTCATAACCCCACCGGCAAGATTTTTTACATTATAGCCTTGCTCATACATTAGCTGAGCCACCTGAGAAGTACGAGAACCGGTACGACAAATCAGTCCAATCTTTATGTTTTTTCCACCAAGGGCATCAATCTGTTTAAAAAAATCACGAATATCGTAATGACCACGTGCATCAAAAAAAGTAATACATTCTGAATCTTTTACAATTCCAGTTTGACGCCACTCCGGCTTTGTACGGATATCTACAATAATCATCTCTGAATTTTCTAACATATTTTTATCTGGAAAAACATCTAAGCTCATAATAAACCTTCATAATAAAAACTAATATTAATATTTAAAAAAGTATTATAGCAGTGACGGATTAAAAGTAATATTAAACATCAAATTTTTCTGGATTAAAAAAAGTATCTTCTGAAAAATTCTTAAATGCGGCATTTACAGAGACAAAAATATCAGGATATTTCTCTTCCATATCACTAAGCATCTCTTTCATTGTGGCTCTAGCATGTGGCATCTTAATATCAAATCGCATTGATGGGCACATCTCATCACCAATAGTGGGCATACCGTTATCTATTGCGGCAGCAGCGAGTTGACGCTCTCGCATCTGAATAAGAGGTCTAATTACAATCAGACCATTTCCTGCTCTATATTTTGGGGCAAGAGAGCGCATCTGACCATTGTAAATCATATTCATAAAAAAGCTCTCTACTGCATCATCTAAATGATGACCTAAGGCAACTTTATTGCAGCCGTATTTTTCTGCAGCACTATAGAGTGAGCCTCGTCGCATTCGAGAGAAAAAACTACAAAATGATGAGTTCTTACGTATTTTATCTTCTGCTACACTATAAATATTAGTATCGTAAATCTCATGAGGAATTTCATATTCTTTACAGTGCGCAATAAGAGCATCAAAATTTTCATTCATACCATAAGATACAGTTACTGCTATAAAGTCAAAATGAAAAGGAGCACGACGCTGCTGCTCTTTTAAGGCATGAATTAAAGTTAAAGAGTCTTTACCGCCAGAAAGACCTACAAGGATTTTATCACCCTCTTCTACTAGCTCAAAGTTAGCATTGGTACGCCCAAGCTGACTCATAATTTTTTTGGAAAGTTTGACCCTGCCCATTAAAGCTTATCTACCATCTTCATAATAAAGTTAGCACTGATTTTTGCAGAGCTATCTAAGAATGCATCAAAATCAAAACCTGCATCCATATCAGCAGTGTCACTTATGGCTCTAAGAATTAAAAAAGGCACCTCTAATGCATCGCACACAACAGCAACTGATGTTCCCTCCATCTCTAAAGCATCTGCTTTAAATGTCTTTTCTATCCACTCTTTACGCTCTGATGAAGCAACAAACTGATCACCTGTAGCTATAACACCCTCTTTAAGTGGTACACTCATCTCTACTGCAACCTGCTTGGCAATGTCACGAAGACTTTTCTTGGTCTCAATAAATACTGCACCTTCAGGTACATAACCAAAAGGGTGTCCAAAAGCTGTAATGTCTAAATCGTGCTGACATAGTGCTGTTGCTACAATAAGATCACCTATTTTAAGTTCAGGATTAACTCCACCGGCAACACCACTAAAAAGTAGAATTTCTGCTCCAAACTTCTCAATAAGTGTCGCGGCAGTAAGCGTTGAAAACACCTTTCCAATCTTTGAGTAGGCAATAACTAAATCATGGCCTGCATATTTTCCCTCATAATAGGTATTTTGAGCATATTTTGTAGTTTTATATTCACCAATTTTCTCTAATATTGGCGCTATCTCTTCAGGCATTGCACCCATGATTGCTATCTTCATTTTAATCCTTCCAAGTGAGAAAAGTTTTTGTGAAGGAATTATACCTAGTTAAAGGACATTTAATAGAGAAATCCAACTTCAATATCATCTTTATATAAAAATATTTGACCCTTTAATTTTACTCTCTTAAGCGAGCAACTTCCTCAAGATTCAGTCCAGTTTTCACTGCAATAGTTTCATCATCTAAAATATCTAGGAGATTTTTTGCTATTTCAAAACTTTTTTCTTTTAGTCCTTGTTCTACTCCTTTCTCTATTCCTCGTTCCATCCCTCGCTTCATCCCTCGTTCCATTCCTCGTTCCATTCCTTGTTCCATTCCTCGTTCCATTCCTCGTTCCATTCCTCGTTCCATTCCACTCTCTTCAGCAAGTTCAATAGAAGACTTTTGTATATATATCCACTCTTTTTTCTTATGTTGTAACTCTAACTCTTCTGGTGTCATATTTGCTTTATTGGCACTACCTAGGGCTTCTTTAACCTCGTCTTCTATATTATCTGGGATATACTCTAGGCTTCCTGCATTTTTGACAAAGTAAATCCATTGCTCTTTTATATTATCTAAGGCACTAATATCTTTTTTAAATTTAGGCAGTTCTACAAAGACAAGTTCAATATCATCGCTATAATTAATAAACTTCTCTTTTTCAAGTAATTTAAAATTATTGATAACTTCACTGCTCTCTTCAAACATAATAAAATCAACAATACTCAAAGCTATAACAGGATTAAGTAGATGATATTTATCTTTTTTGTCAAGTTGGGTTGAGTAATTTTTTGCGGCATTATAGAGAACCCTTTTCTCAAATCCTTTGTGATTTAAGACTTGCATCTCTATAATCACTTTTGTCTCATCGTCTAAGAGTGCTTTAACATCAACAAAGGTATCTTTTATCCCTTTTATCATTGGGATATTGTAAGGATCAACTATAGTTAAATCTTTTATTTTATGTTTTCTATCGAAGTAGATGAGTGCATTTAAAAAGCTTATAAGAATATGTTTAGAATTCTCACTACCAAAAACTTTTTTAAAGGCATAATCTGTTTTTACATCTAAAAAATTCATATTTCACCTTGATATTTTTTATATTATAGCATAGTCTG
>JAYEPE010000022.1:0-3013 GCA_034723735.1 Campylobacterota bacterium
TCTTCACCTGAACAGGAGAGACATCTGGAAAGGCATCTATAGGGAGATTATTGTACGATTTTATACCCAATCCAAAGACGACTAAAGCTAAAATCATAACAAAAAGACGTTGCGAAAGGGAGAAGGTAATTATGCGATCAATCATCTTCTTCTCCAAGCATACCTTTTAAAGCAGCTACACCACTACTTACAATCTTTTTCTCTAAAAGAGAGAGGTCATTACTATAATAGTATTGGCTATCTTCACTGCTAATCGTAAGATCTTTTACTTCAAAGCCTTTAGCAGTTTGAATAAAGATAAGGAAGCGTTTGCCCTCCATAACCGTCCATGATTTTGGGATTTTCACTGCGGAATCTTTAGTACTTAATGAAAATGTAGCTTTAAGACCAATATTTAATGCTTCTGATTTATCAATCAAAAATCGTACCGGTACAGTCTGAGTCTGTGCATCTACAATAGGAGCAAGTGATACTACTTTTGAATCAATTTCACGATTGCGATATTTTAAGATAACTTCTTGATTATTATGAAGAAACTCTGCCTTATTTTGAGCGATATTTGCAGATAACCACAAATCACCTTTGGCATATATGGTAAAAAGAGGCTCAGAAGCCTCCACACTTTGACCTACTTGAACATCCATCTCATATAAAAGACCAGAAATTGGAGCACGTATCTCAAATTCACGCTCTATTATTTTACTTTTCTCAATCTTTTCAACAAAAACCTCATCTATTCCAAAAAGAAGCAGGCTACTTTTAGCACTTTGAAACTGCGCTAAAGTACTCTCATACGAAGCTTGCGAGCGAATACACTCTTTTTTAGGGATAATTCCCTCATCACACAGAAGAATTTTACGTTCATTTTCTAAACTTACTTCATGAAGCAAGATTGATTGATTGATAAGATTTTGTTGCATCTGTATCCATGAGCTTCCTCCAACTAAAGCTAAAGATTGTCCTTTTTGAATCTGCTCATATCGGTTTACAAAAAGTCTCTGTATTTTCATATTATAAGCGATAGAGATTGAGTGAATAAGCTTTGTAGGAACCTCAACACTCCCCACAATTTCAGCTAAAAATTGTCTCTCAACTTTTTGTGGACTCTTTACATGTAAGCGCCAATTGTCTATCTGTTGCTCACTGAGTGAAAGTGTTTGTGCACTTAAAAAAGTGCTTAGTAATGTTATTAAAAATAATAGTGTTTTCATCGGAATTCCTCACCTGTAATACTGAGTGTATGATAATCAAAAAGTGCACTGTAAAATTGTACTTTTTGTTCTTGTATCTGCATTAAAATATCCATGACATACTGTTGGATCGTGATAACTTCAATAGCAGTTGACTCACCTGAATGGTAAGCAGTTAGTGTCAAATCCATTAACTCAATAGCATCTTCACTAATAGGGCCCTCAAGCTTATTGTAACTACTGTACGCTTGTGCTAATGCAATATAAGCCGCTTGAAGCTCTTTATTTTTTTTAACTCTAAAAGCAGTGATTTCATTACTATCTTGAAGTTTTTTCAGTTGATTCATCTCAGCCATTGATTTATGATATGTGACACTAAACTCTAGAGGTAATGAAAATGAAGCATTATAACGCTCTACATCAAGTTCATTATCATAAGAGAGCTCTACGCCTACTTCATGAAACCAATGCTCATCACTTTTAAGCTCATGTTTATCACGTGATAAAATAAGACGTTTCATCTCAAGAAGCTCTTCAGATGAGCGATTTTTTTGAGGTAACTCAAACTCATATAAATCATTACATGTAAGATTTTTTATCTTTAATTTTGAGCCAAATTTACTCTGAAGTGTACGAAAAATATACAGACGTTCACTCTTTTTTTGCTCAAACTCAAGATTGATTCTACGCTGTTGCAGATGCCATAAAACCAAATCTTTTTTTGAAATCTCACCTAATTCATAAGCACGTTCATTTTTATGATGTAGCTCTTCTAATTGCAAAGTAAACTGCTTATACAAACTTAGCGTTTCTTTTTGAACACAAGCTTGATGATAGAAACTTAAAAGCTCATACATATCAGAGATAAGTGCTTCTTCTTTTTGCAAAAGTGAAATTTTTGTCTCTTTATCAACAACACTTTCGATAATCTCAGCTGCATGAGGCATTATATAGGTTTTACCTACACCAAAGCTATATTCAAGGCCACGGTGAATGCCATACTTATCTTCTGCCTGTCCTAAAGTCCCAAATACTTCATAGGGCGTACCTGAAGTTTGCATCTTTTTTTGTGACTGAATCACCTCAGCTTCTAAAATAAAATTCAGTGCCTTAGGATTTGTTTTTTTATAATCTTCAAGTAGTTGAACATGTCCAATATCAGCTATAAGAGCTAAACTTAGAATGCTACTACTTAATAAAAATCTAAATAACATTATTTCTCCATAAATTAATTTATTGTTTGAAATAAAAAATTACACTGAAGGAGGACGATAAGGGGGATTAAAGGTAATAAATTCGTATATTTTATGCACTTTTGTATTGATTAAAAATTGGGGAAATTGAGAAAATACAATATTTTCTCTATCAAAAGCGATGGTATATGCATGAAGTTGTTCATGTAAGTCTATTTTAGAACATATCTCATATGAGATATGGCAAGATTTCTCTATAGTATTATCAGCACTATGAATAAGAGTTATCTGATCATGAAAGATTAGAAAGCTAACAGCAAAAAAAAGTAGTACTGACGCTATACGATTCATGACAAGTCCCCTTCTATTTTTACTATTGTAGCATGTCTATAAGTAGGAAACATAGTTAGATTGTTATTTTAAGAAAAATTTATTAATCACTCGATTTTCATGACAGTCATTGCGAACGAAGTGAAGCAATCTATAAAGTTGTATGAATCAACTATAATAATTTTTTACACCCTGTATCTGCCTACCCATATTTAAGAGTACCATATCAGCAATAACTAAAGCAGCCATTGACTCAGCAACGATAGAGCCACGAATTGCCACACAAGGGTCATGACGACC
>JAYEPE010000022.1:3113-6152 GCA_034723735.1 Campylobacterota bacterium
TATAATAATTTTTTACACCCTGTATCTGCCTACCCATATTTAAGAGTACCATATCAGCAATAACTAAAGCAGCCATTGACTCAGCAACGATAGAGCCACGAATTGCCACACAAGGGTCATGACGACCTTTAAGAGAGAAATCAACCTCTTCATCTTGCGTTGTCGTTGTATGTTGCGTTTTAAAGATAGATGGGGTTGGTTTAAAGTGTACTTTTATAACAATTTCATCCCCATTGCTAATACCACCTAAAATTCCACCAGAGTGATTACTCTCAAAACCAGAATTTCTTATAGGGTCATTATTATCGCTTCCATGCACTTTAGTACTTGCAATACCATCGCCTATCTCAACACCTTTCACCGCATTGATTCCCATCATCGCTCCTGCTAGTGCACCATCAAGCTTATGATACATAGGCTCACCCAAACCTATAGGTGCACCACTAATGCTTACAACAGCAACACCGCCTACAGAGTCATGTGCCTCTTTAGCTTTAAGAACAGCATCTTTTTGAGCTTGTTCAATGTTGGCATCTAGGGCATAAATCTCGCTCTTTTGTGGATAAGAAAAATCAAAAGTCTCCGAAGTAATCCCTGCAATTTCACAAACACCACTCTTACATGTAACACCTAATTCATGAAGCATTAATTTAGCAATAGCCCCCGCTGCAACACGCGCTGCTGTTTCACGAGCAGAAGAGCGTCCACCACCACGGTAATCACGTATTGCATACTTATGCCAATAGGTAAAATCTGCATGACCAGGGCGAAAAACATCTTTGATATTTGTATAATCTTTAGATTTTTGATTGGTATTGTAAATCACCATTGCAATAGGAGTTCCTGTACTTTTGCCTTCAAATACGCCACTTAAAATTTCAACAACATCACCCTCTTTGCGCGCGGTAGCATACGCATTTTGTCCTGGTTTACGACGGTCAAGCTCACTTTGAATAAAAGTTTCATCAATCTCTATTCCTGCGGGGATACCATCAACAATGCAGCCTAAAGCTTTTCCATGAGATTCACCAAAGGTACTAAACGTAAAGCGCTCGCCAAACTGATTCATGAAAGTTCCTTTTTTAATATATTGAGTGCGATTTTAGCAGCATCTTGCTGTGCGCTTTTCTTACTTTTTCCTAGTGCAGAAGCATACTCTTTGCCATCAATCTTAACAGATATTTCAAACTCTTTAAGATGATCAGGTCCTCGACTGTGAACAAGGCAGTATTCAGGAGTCATCCCAAAATGTGCTTGAGTTAACTCTTGTAGTGAAGTTTTATAATCTTTAAAGAGTGAATCAAGAGTCAGTTCTTCATAATTTTCATCAAGTAGTTTTACTGTAATTTTCGCTACAACTCCTAAGCCAACTTCAAGATAAATAGCTCCCATTACAGCTTCAAAAGCATTTGAAAGTAGTGAGGGTTTTATTCGTCCACTATTATTTTCTTCTGCATTTGAAAGGTAAATATAGCTTCCTAAATCTATTGCGATAGCTAATTTTGTAAAAGCTTCCTCGTTCACCAAAGATGCACGCATTTTCGAGAGTTTCCCCTCATCGTGCTTCTCAAATTTTGTAAAAAGGTACTCACCTACTACTAAATCTAAGACTGCATCACCTAAAAACTCTAATCGCTCATTATTGTAGGGCTGTTTATAACTTTTATGTGTCAGCGCTTCAATAAGGAGCTTTTTATCTTTAAACGTATAGTTTAAACGTTGCTCTAATGGTTCTAATTCTTTCACGTAAACTCTCCACTTTTATATTTTTCTACATCACTGAAAAGAGTGATTTTCTTCAATAATATCTTTTGTGAGTATCGATTCACATATAACTGTATCAATACTATGGCAACTCGGACAACGATGAAAAGCAAATGGGAAAATCTGTTTACAATTTTGACAAAGATACTCAAACTGTAAGCTTGCGCACTGCGTATGGTTTTGACGAAGTTTTATAAGAACATCAAGCTCAAAAATAGTACTCTCTTGTTCAAGATTAACATAACCTTTTGCTGTAAAAAGCTCTCTTAAAAAGCTATTTTGTGCAATTATATCTAAATCAAGATCATCTTCACTCAATTGCCATAAGATATCACTAATACGTTCACATTCACTCATTTTAAGATGTTTCCATGCTAATGCAGTGTTGTGACGGAAAAGATACTCATAGATAAGATAGGAGAGTTGCTGATGGGTCTGATAATCATGGATTAATGTCTCTATTTTTACAGAAGTTTCTATCTGCGTACTTCGCATTAGGGCAACCGCTTTTAGATAGAGTTCATCTTTGCCTGCTTCCATACCCAACTCTTTAAGTGGCTCAAGCACCTCAAGGGCATTATCATACTGTTGAAGATATTCATACACCAATAAAAGTTGCTCAAGAGCTTTTAAGCTACGAGGCTCTGCTTTTAATATCTGTAAAAATATCTCTTTTGAACGCTCTAAAAAACCTGCTTTAAAATAAATCTGCCCCAATAATAGCATCGTATCACGTCGTAATACACTATCTTTTTGAAATTCGATCAAAGCCTGATATATCTCAATAGCCTTCTCGAAATCACCCTCTTTTTCATAAGTATGCGCAAGAAGTAGCCAAGATTTTTCAGAAAGTCCTCCCTCGCCAATAAGAGATTTTAACTCTTTTTCATTAGGAAGCTTATGAAACTGTGATGCAAATCGATCTAGGGTTTTATCATCAAGTCGAAGCTTATAACGACCCCACCAATAACTAAACATTGCAACAATAAAAATCAATACAAAAAAGACAATCACCCCAAAAAGAGGATCACGAAATTCAATAAAAAGCCCTGTCAAACTATGTCCTTACGCTTACATGTAAAAGTATTATATCGCTTCATAGATAAAAGAAGGTAAGCGCTTATAAAACTCCAACCAATGATCTCGTGAAAGCCACTGCATCTGCACATGTATATTTCGTTTTTTTAATATCTCTTGTATTTCACTATCTCCACCAAAAAACTTCTCATACTCTTGCATACCATAAGTAAATCTTTTATCTTCTGGGGGAAGGTT
>JAYEPE010000023.1:0-6149 GCA_034723735.1 Campylobacterota bacterium
AAAGTGCTACAACAAAAGCTAAATGAGCTGTATGAAATGTATGAACAGATAGAAGAAAAATAAAATAAGGACCTTAAAAACTAATGAATTCACTCTATAGCACACCTACAAAAACAGCTTATACCCTTCTTATGCTCTTAGCGGTACTCAGTACTATCTATAACGCTTTTATTCCTCTTCACGGTGATGAAGCCTATTATTGGGTTTGGAGTTATCATCTTCAGGGTGGTTATTATGATCATGCACCTCTGCTTGCTTATATGATTGCTTTGAGTAATTTTATTAGTGAGAGTGAATGGGGAGTTCGTCTTAGTGCTGTTTTTAGTATGAGTATTGCGGGATTGTATATCTTTAAACTCACACGCAGAATGTTCGATGATAAAACCGCACTCAATTCTCTTTTTATTTATTGCTCTGTTATTTTGGTTCATGCAGGTTTTACCCTCGTTACCCCTGATGCACCTTTAATTCTCTTTTGGTCTTTATCGCTCTATTATGGCTACATAGCCATCTTTGAAAACTCTACTAAGGCCTATCTTCTTTTAGGACTTTTTCTAGGTCTTATGATGCTTGGAAAATATACAGGCATACTTTTTGCCTTTTTTTTACTTCTTTTTGCCTTACTAAAAGCACGTTATCTTTTTAAAGATTGGCGTGTTTATGCGGTTATGGGAATTGCTTTTATTGTTGTAACGCCTATGCTATGGTGGAATTATCAAAATGAGTGGATCAGTTTTCTTTTTCAACTCGGTCATGGATCAAGCTCTGAACTTGATATTGATTTTGGACGATTTTTAGAGTTTTTTGGAGGACAGTTTGGTATTTTTACCCCTGTTTTTACAGCAGTCCTCTTTTACTATTTGGTGAAAAAACGTGCCTTTTTTTCTAATGAAAAACTTTTTTATCTTTCACTTTCTATTTTAGTACCCCTGCTTTTTTTCTTTTATAAAAGCCTTTTAGCACGTATCGAACTCAACTATACTGCACCTGCTTTTATAGGTGCAGCTGTACTGCTTGCATATATTTTCAAAGAGTTTGAGCTTAAAAAAACATTTAAAGCAGGAATTATTACTGCTTTAGCATTAAGTGCAATTGTACGTATAGGATTTCAAACACATTTAGAGATTGTTCAAGACCGTATGTATGGCAACAAAGAAGCCATTGCCCTACTCCAAAGCCATGCTAAAACATCAGATGCATTTTATGGGGATCACTTAACTATCGCAGCATTGATGCAATTTTATCTCCCAAGACATCCCAATACTCAAATTTATACACACACACGTTTTAGTCAATATGATATGTGGCGGGGTGATGCTAAGGCGGAAGATGGACTCTATTTAACCCGTAATCCAGATGAGCAAAAGCTTCAAAAAGTTTTTGCCTCAGTAAAATTACTCGATACACTTACTGTTCAACGAGGTATTGATCGTGAAAAAACTTATTATATTTATCGTGTATCTAGTGCACACTAAGGATAAATATCACATTAAAGCAAGATAATGCTAAAATCATACCTATGAAAAATATACTGAAACTTATCATTACTATTGTCATTTTTTATTTTCTGTTTCAGTACATTGATTTTGATCATGTTATCAAAGTACTTGAAAAATCACATGGTGGTTTTATTTTATTGGCTTTGATCGCGCAGCTTTCTAGTACTCTTATCGCAGCATATCGCTGGCGACTTATCATGAAGCTTTTAGGCTTCAAAGAGAAGGTGAGCTTTTATGTACAAAGCTATTTTCGTGGTAGCTTTTTTAATCAAGTTTTACCTGGAAGCATTGGTGGCGACGCGGTTCGTGTAATTGAACTCGTTCAAAAAGGCTATAATAAAAAAGATTCGATTTATGGAGTTTTTGTTGATCGCATTATTGGTTTAGTGGGGCTTCTTGTTTTAAACCTTATTGCCAACAATCTTTTTTATGGTAATTTTCCTTCATGGCTTTACCAACTGCTAAATCTTATCGCACTAGGTGGTATTGCTGGCTTTTGCATGCTTTTTATATTTGAAAAATTCACGTTTTTAACAAAATTTTCATTTTCAAATCTTTTTGTACGTCTCTCAAAGCGGCTTAACACGCTCTATGCAAGTAAATTACTTCTAATCCAACATATTGCTATCACCATAGTGGTACATATCTTTTCAATCTTAGCTATTTACGGTTTGGCACTTAGTGTTGAAGTTGACTTAAACTTGCAAACTTTACTTATAGCCATTCCCCCTGTCTTTTTACTCACTATAGTGCCTATTTCTCTCGCTGGATGGGGTGTTCGAGAAACTGGCATGGTCGGTATTTTAATGCTCATTGGGGCACAAAAAGAAGAGATACTCGTTATCTCTGTCCTTTATGGACTTTTACTCATCCTAGCCGCACTTCCTGGTGCATGGTTTTGGAACAAGAACAAACAACTACTACAGGAGAAAGAATGAACGTTGATACAATGCGCGCCGTTGATTATTACGCAGGAGTACCATTAACATTTGCGACAACACTGGTTCAAAAGTTTTGCACACTTTTTAGTCCACGCAAGACTACAAAAGCTAAAAATGTTCTCCTTATTGAACTCTCAGAAATGGGTAGTGCTATCATCGTTGACCCCGCTATGCGTAAACTCAAAGCCAATATTGAAGGTGAACTCTACTTTGTTATTTTTAAAAAGAATAAAGTCTCTTTACAACTTCTAGGAACTGTTAAAGAAGAAAATATCTTTACTATTGATGAGGATGGCTTAGTTCCTATCGCACTCTCAACACTTAGGTTTTTAAAGTGGTGTCGAGAGAAAGAGATAGACTCGGTGATTGATCTTGAACTCTTTTCACGCTTTACAGCTCTGCTTACAGGTTTATGTGGAGCAAAAAACCGTGTTGGTTTTCATAGCTTTCATAATGAGGGACTCTACCGTGGTGATTTATTAACACATAAAGTCTCTTACAACCCTCACCAACATATTGCTAAAAGCTTCATAGGATTAGTTGATGCCCTTTTAAGTGAGACGCAAGAGCTTCCTTTTACAAAACGCATTATTCCTGATGAAGAGATTATAATTGCAAAAGCCAGTATCACTGATGATGAGAAAAAGAGTGTTTTAGACATTATTGCTAAGCATTATGAAGACTTTGATGCAGAAAAAAATCCTATTATTTTAGTCAACTCTAATGCTTCAGACCTCTTGCCTCAACGCCGTTGGGATAGAGAAAACTATGCTGAAGTTATTCGTAAAATTTTAGCCTATAATCATGATGCTATTATCTTACTCACAGGTGCTCCTGCTGAATTTGATGGAGCGCAACTCCTTAGTAATAGCGTTAATGACCCACGCTGTATTAACTTTGCGGGAGGTGTGAAATTTCTACAACTGCCTCATTTATATAGCCTAAGTGCTTTTATGCTGACAAATGACTCAGGCCCTGCACATTTTGCTTCGATTACAGATATGCACACCTTTGTTATTTTTGGTCCTGAAACACCTGCCTTATATGGCTCGCTTGGTCCTACAACACCAATTTTTGCAGGTATGGCTTGTAGTCCTTGTGTAAGCGCGGCAAACCACCGTAAAACACCATGCAGCGACAACCAATGTATCCAAGTCATTACCCCAGATTGGGTTTTTAATACCCTTGTAGCTCACTTAGATAAATTAAAAAGATAAGCAGTCTATTATGGATACTAAAAAAATCATTGAAATCATGCGTTATTTAACACTGCATACACCTAAAATGACTGATGCTAAATTGATGAAAATGATATCCCTCTCAGATAAGCACTCCATACAAGAGTGTGGTTCACATATCTCTCCAGAGCTTTTTTTTCGCATCAATAGAGATCCATTATCATCCCATGCGCTAGAGATGGTTAATAATAGTGATACTGATTTTCTTGAATATTTTCATCCACCTAAAAAACAAAAAGATAAACATGATAGTGCGCACCTTGAGGTTCTCTCTATAGAACTCGCACATGATTGTGAACTAGTACTTGTAACACTATCTGAATGTGAACAAAATATTCTTGATACCATTATCAGTCAATTTGCTCATATGTCCACCTATAATATCATCACCTATACCCCTGACCGACGAAATAAAAAAACCGATCGTCCCAAATAAGAATAGTATGATTAATAGTATATCAACAAAGCTCACACTTTTTTATTTTCTATTTTTCCTCACGCTTATGCGTCTTTGGGTTGCTCCAAATGTTGGCTTAGGTGTTGATGAAGCACATTATGTCTTGTATGGTCATTTTCTTGATTTAAGTTACTTTGATCATCCTCCTCTTGTGGGATGGACAGAGTTTATCTTTACTTCTATTTTTGGAATGAATGAGTTTGGGGCGCGTGTCCCTGCTATTCTTATAGGTATTATTAGCTCACTGTATGTGCATAAACTTCTCTTACATGTAAGCCCCAATTCCAAACTGGCTCTTTTTGGTGTGATTGCACTTAACAGTGCTTTTATTTTTAATGCTCTCTTTTTGATGCTTATGCCTGAAACACTACTTTTTGCCTTAATTCTTCCTATTATCTTTACAAGCATAGCCATTGAAAAAGAAGATAAACTCAAAGATTGGTTACTTCTAGGATTTTTACTTGGTCTAGCAGGGTTAGCTAAATATACTGCCTTTTTATTTGTAGTAGCCATTATCATCTATATTATTTTTAAAAAACGTTATGAGCTTTTTATCTCACTCAAAATCATTCCATCAATCCTTATTGCTACAGTAATGATTATGCCAATTATTATTTGGAATATAGAGCATGATTGGATTAGTTTTGCTTTTCAAGCCGGACATGTAGCAGGAGAGAGTCATATAGATTGGAAAAATTTTGGAGCATCTATTGGGGCACAAGTAGGTGCATATAGCCCATTTTTATTTCCTGTTGCTTTTTATGGACTCTACAAATCGCTTCGCTCAAAAAATGACACTCTCTTTTTAAGTGGTATTTTTGCCTTAGTTATTATTGTTTTTTTCACTTATGCCTCACTTTACAATCGCGCTCTTCCACACTGGACTGCACTTTTTTATCTACTTATGATTCCTATTGGAAGTGCTTTTGCCTACCAAAAAGCTAATAATTGGCATCGCTATATTAAATACTCTGTTATCTTCTCTTTTGTGATTTCTATAATTTTATATTTTGAGCTTATCTTCAAATTTATTCCCCTACCTGATTACCAATCCCTGCATCGTGATATATATGGTTTTGATAGGATTATGAAAGAAGCAAATACTTTAATAGAAGAAAATCGTGCCATTGGACTTACAAACTGGTCTCTTGCCTCACGCGCTATTTATTATAATATGCCCTATAAAAGTGATGTTTTTCTTATTGATACACGCAATGATCAGTTTGATATCTGGCAAAGGCACTCTCCCTTAGGTAAAGACCTTATTTTTATAGATACCCATGATTTCAAAAGCCAAGTTGAAACAAAAATGCAATGCTTACATGTAAAGCCCTTAAAAAGTATTGATATTATCTTAAATAGCAACAAAGTCAATACCATAGATTATAAATTATGTACTAATTTTCAAGGAATTAAAAAGTGACAATACAAAGCCTAAGCACAATAATATTTTTTAGTATCATTTTCATTATATTGAGTTACTTTTATATTGATGAGAGTGTTGCACATTTTGCATTTGCCAATGATGCGACACTTTCTCCTATTTTTGCTGCCTTAAGTCATGGAGCAGACTCTACATATTGGCTTATCGGCTCAGCAGTACTCTGGCTTATTTGGAAATATTACAAAAAAAATGAAGAGCGTGCAAAGATGGTGGGTTTTATGTTTATTGCTATTGTTACAACAGGCTTAAGCGTCAATCTTCTGAAGATGTTCTTTGGAAAAGCACGTCCTATTTTACTCAAAAAAGAGGAGATATTTGGCTTTGATTGGTTTGTACTCCCTTCAGCTTATGACTATCACTCATTTCCATCAGGACATACAACAACAGCATTTACAATCGCTACTGTACTCACTTTGATATTTCCTCGCTATTGGCCTGCATTTTATGGCTATGCGATTGTTATGGCACTCTCTCGTGTCTTAAACTGGAATCATTATGTCAGCGATGTCCTAGCAGGTGCCCTCTTTGGAACAATAGCCACCTTACTACTCTTTGGGATAAAAAAAATTA
>JAYEPE010000024.1:0-6118 GCA_034723735.1 Campylobacterota bacterium
ACACCTGACTTATTACCTTGACGCTTAAAAGGCGCAAAAAGATCAACCGTATCATCAACACCACACCCTTCATCAATTACTTCAATAAGCAAGCCTTTATTGTGTTGAGAACTTTTCAAAGTCACTCTTCTCCCCGCAGGTGTAAATTTAAGAGCATTTTGTAAAAAATTTTGGATAATCTGATTAATAAGATTTACTTGAAGTGTTGCCATAAATAAGTTTGGCTCAAAAGATATCTTAAGTTCCTTATTTTCATGTTTAGCTAACAACATAAAATCATCTGCTTTTTTTTCTAATATCGCAATAACATCTACTTCCATCGGCGCTTCAAGTTGTGCTCCTTCTTGACGACCAATATTTAAGATATCACTTACAATCTTATTCATCTCATCAACGCTACCGTTAGTAACTTTTATAGCTTCTATATACTCCTGTGGTGTACGTTTTTTAATTAAAGTCACCTGATTTTTGAGTTTAATCACTGCAAGAGGTGTTTTAAGTTCATGTGCAGCACCGATAAAAAGCTCTTTTTGGTACTTAATAAAGTTTTGAATACGCCCAATAAGGTGATTTAATGTCTCACCAAGAGGCTCAAACTCTTCAGGAAGTTCTTCAACCTTAATTGGCTTAATCAGATGTTCATTCATATTAGATAAGCGATTTGAGAGTGTAGTAATTGGCGAAACCAACATTTTTGAAAGTCCAATAGCATAAAGGATAACAACAAAAAAACCGATGGCATTAATAATAAAAATGGAGTTTAAAATTTGATGCATTAAAGTGTTGGTGCTTGTAACATCTTTAGTAATACTAAGATAACTCTCTTGCGCCTTATTAAAAGGATAAATAAGTTTCAAATAGGTTTTTTCATTTTCTGAATAACTACTCAAATACAGATGAGAATCAGATATATTTTTTAGAGTTAATAGCTCAATAGAGAGTCCTAAAATAGTATCTGTAGTATTTTGTTGCGTTGCTTCAAGAGATTGATAGGAGCAGATATTATGCGCAACCTGTAATAACTGTTCATGTTTTTCAGTATAAATAGAGTCTTTAATCATAAAGTATAAAGCAGATGAAAAGATAAAGATAAGTGAAGCCGAAGCAAAAATAAGTTGAATTAAAAACTGTCTTCTAATACTTTTTTTAGCCGCCATAATTGAAGATCCTATTTGGTATTATGTACAATAGTATCAAAAATGATGTAAAAAAGAGGAGGTTTTTGAAGTATTTCTACCCAAAATGGGTAGAGTGTGTGTTTATGCAATCTCTTTAGGAAAGCAGAAGCGGTAACCACGACGACGAACGGTTTCGATAGTTGTGATACCTAAAGGTTTATCCATTTTTTGACGAATTTGATTGATAGCAACTTCAATAACATTTGGAGTTACCAATTCTGGCTCTTCCCAAATCGCATCTAGGAGTTGTTCTTTAGAGACAATCTGGTCACGGTGACGTGCAAGATGCGTTAAGACTTCAAAAGGTTTCCCTTTAAGCTCAATCTCTTTCTCTTTATAAACAATTTTTTCTTCTTCAGGATTAATAATAAGCTCTTCAATTTCAATGATATTACTACCACCAAAACGTAAGTTAGCTTCAAGACGTGCTACAAGAACGTCAAAATCAAAGGGCTTACGAATATAATCATCTGCACCTGCACGAAGTGCTGCAATTTCACTCTCATTGTCATCACGAGCAGAAAGTACAATTACAACAGTTTTGGGAGTATTTGCTTTGATATCTGGGAGAATATCAATTGCATTTCCATCAGGAAGCATCCAGTCTGTTAATACTAAATCATAATTACGGATATCAAGGTAGTACTCACCATCTTTGAGTGTTTCTACTACATCACTTTGATAACCAAACTCTTTTAAGCCTTCAGCTAATGTTTTATTTAAAGTTACTTCATCTTCAATAATGAGAATTCGCATTTAAGTTCCTATTAAGGGGTTTATTTGAGCGAAGTATAGCATAGTTTTAGGTTAATTTAAACTAATTTTAAATTTACTTTAATAAAAGTTTAAATTTTATTTAAGTTTTTGGGTAATTATATATTTCACTAACGCTAACAACGGCATTATCTAAGATATCTGGTTTTGTGATTTTTATATAAAGTTTTTCTATCTGGGGGTAGTGGTATTTTAAATACTGTGAAAGATGCTCCAAGGCACTTTCAAGCAGTTCAAACTTCTCTTTTTTCATTTGAGCTGTAATGCTTTGGGCAACTTCAGCATAATTGATAAAAGTGTTTTTTTTATAAGTATAATCAAGCTTACATGTAACACGAACACGCTGGAGTGTCACTCGCTCAAAATCTAAAAGTCCAACAATACACTTAAAGTCCAACTCTTCAATATGAATCTGCATTAGGCGAGGCGTTTCTCCTCACCTTTAATAATACGAATGATATTGGGGATATGCTTATAGACTAAAATAAATGCAATTACAACAACCGGTGCATGCGCAAGATCAGGATGAATAATAAAACTAGCAATAACCAAGACCGCTAAACCAAGAAGTGAAGAGAGTGAAGAAATTTTAATGGTCTTTGCCGCAACAGCCCAAACCACTAAAGCAATAAGGGTCTCAATAGGAAGCAAATAGAGTAAAACACCCATACCCGTAGCAATACCCTTGCCCCCTTCAAACCAGAGATACACACTAAAGCAGTGACCAATAACTGCTAAAACTGCAATACCCCAAAGAGTTGAATCACTCACTCCTATCATATCCGCAACTGCTAACACTGCAATACCTTTAAGTGCATCAAGAATTAATGTTGCAGCTCCAAGTTTTTTAGCCAAGAGAGGATCTTTTTCTTTAACAACACGTAAAACATTTGTTGCACCTATGCTCTGAGAACCTGAAGCTTTAACATCAACACCTGCAAAAAATCTAGCTAGAAGTAGTCCAAAAGGGATGCTTCCTATAAGATAAGCCGCAATATAAAATTGCGCATTAAGATTGCTGAGAAATTCCATAAAATACCTTAAAAGAGTTATTTAGTATTCGTAGTTTACTTTATAATTCGTTATAATCGCATTAACTATTCCTACATGTAAGGAGTTTAAGTGTCACTTAGTACACAAGAACTACAAGAAAAAATACACGATTTAAAAAGTCGTTTAGATGTTACGGTGGTTGCGCACTTTTATCAGCGCGATGAAGTATTTGAGATGGGTGATATCACGGGTGATTCACTTGAACTTGCTAAAAGAACACGTGATGATGATGCGGAGTTTGTTGTTTTTTGCGGTGTTGGTTTTATGGGAGAGAGTGTTAAAGTGCTCAGTCCACACAAACGTGTTGTAATGCCAAAGCTCGCATGCTGTTCAATGGCAAAGATGATTGATGGACTCTATTATGATGAGTCAATTAAAACACTAGCCAAAGCAGGTATTGCCAAAGAAGAGATCTTACCAATTACCTATATCAACTCTAGCGCAGAAGTAAAAGCAAAAGTGGGTGAAATGGGCGGTTTAGTCTGTACAAGTTCCAATGCTAAAGTCATTATTACTAATGCATTAAAAGAGGATAAAAAAATCCTTTTTGTGCCCGATAGATGTTTAGGACAAAATATCGCTAATGAGATGGGTGTCTCCTCATGTGTAATTGGAGACGGGAGTGATCCTAGAGAGTCTGATATTATCTGTTATGATGGCTTTTGCTCAGTTCATCAGCTTTTTAGTCTTGATGATATCGCCTTTTACCGTAAAAAATATCCAGGTATTTTAATTGTAGTTCATCCTGAGTGTGATCCAAGCATCTGTGATGCGGCTGATTTTGTAGGTTCTACTTCACAACTTATCAAATATATCAAAGAGCTTCCAATTGAGCAAAAAGTTGCTGTAGGGACAGAATTTAATCTCGTTAATCGTCTGCGTGAAAAAAACACTTATGTGCTTGCCTCAACAAAACCTGAGTGTCCAACAATGAACGAAACGACTCTTCAAGATCTGTATGAAACACTTCAAGCTATTGAAGATGGTGAACCTATTGGTGAAATTTTCTTGGATGAAAAGACTACAAAGTGGGCAGGCATCGCATTGGAGCGGATGATGGCATTATGATTTTAGATTTTGTCAAAGCTTCTCTTGCTGAGGATGTGGGGCGAGGAGATTTATATGCACGCATTGCACCTGCAACACCTGCAACAGCCAATATTATCGCAAAAAGTGATGGCGTTCTTGCTGGGCAACTCTACTGTAATGCCTTGTGTGAATTAGAAACCTTACATGTAACATGGCACTATGAAGATTCACAAGGCTTTAAAAAGGGTGATACTCTTGCTACTTTAAGTGCTGATTCACACACACTTTTAAAGATAGAGCGTACTTTTTTAAATATGCTACTGCATTCATCTTCTATTGCAACTTTAACAAATCAATATGTAGAACTTATCAGACCTTTTGGCACAAAACTTTTAGATACTCGAAAAACACGTCCACTTTTACGTAATTTTGAAAAGTACTCTACAAGAACAGGTGGGGCGATAAATCATAGAATGGGTTTAGATGACTCTTTGATGTTAAAAGATACCCATCTTAAAACAATTGATAATCTTGAAGAGTTTATACTCGATGCTCGTCGTCAAATCCCTTTTACTTCCAAAATAGAGATTGAAGCAGAAACTTTTGAGCAGGCGAAAGAGTTTATGGCACTTGGCGCGGATATCGTAATGTGTGACAATATGTCTCCTGAACAACTAGAAACTATAGTGAGTTATCGCAATGAAAATCATCTTGCTGTTTTACTTGAAGCAAGTGGAAATATTAACTTAGAAACTATTGTATCTTATGCTAAAACAGGTGTAGATGCTATTAGTTCAGGCTCATTAATTCATCAGGCAAATTGGATTGATTTATCCATGAAGGTACAATAAGCTTTACATGTAAAGCTGTTATATCATGGCTGATGATCAGGAAAAGACAGAAGAACCCACCGCAAAAAAGATAGAAGATGCCCGCAAAGAGGGAAATGTCCCCAATTCTCGTGATACTTCGGGTGTATTTACCCTTTTT
This sequence comes from Campylobacterota bacterium, assembly GCA_034723735.1. Taxonomy (GTDB): domain Bacteria; phylum Campylobacterota; class Campylobacteria; order Campylobacterales; family Sulfurimonadaceae; genus S010-53. The sequence goes on from JAYEPE010000024.1 coordinate 5,025, forward strand.
GTCGCTATCTTAGGTCTTTTGCTTATTTTTCCTTTTATGGAAGATAGAATATTTCTACTAGTACGCCATCTTTTTTCACTTCAGGGTATGGAAATTACTCGAACAAATATCATTGATATTGCTTTTATTATTATGCGAGAGTTTTTACTTATTGTCTTGCCTTTGGCTATTGTTGTTGCTATCTCTGGGATTTTAGGTGGCTTGGCACAATTTGGTTTTGTTTTCACTACAAAACCTCTCACACCTGATTTGAAAAAAATTGATCCAATTAAAGGAACTGCCAATCTTTTCTCCTTAAAAAAATTAATTGAAGGTATTAAAATCACCTTCAAATCACATATTACCCTAGGGGTTGGGTTTTGGTTTTTCTTTCTCTTTATTCAAGAGCTTCCTACAGTCGCTCTTTTTAGCTTACCTGATCAACTCTCTTGGGCGGTTGAGAAAATAATCATTATCGCTTTAGTAATGCTTTTTGTACTTTTTGTTTTTGCGATGATTGACCTTATTATTGTTAGAAAACAGTACTTTGATAAGCTTAAAATGAGTAAACAAGAGATTAAAGATGAGATGAAAAATATGGAAGGAGATCCTCATATTAAAGGGAAAATCCGCCAAATTCAGATGCAAGCCGCACAAAAAAGAATGATGGCATCCGTCCCTGAAGCAGATGTAGTCGTGACCAACCCTACGCATTACGCAGTAGCCATTGTTTATGATGAGAAAAAGCACCGTTCTCCTATCGTCATTGCTAAAGGTAAAGATAATATCGCCATACAGATTAAAAAAGTAGCACGAGAAAACGGTGTGCATATTGTTCAAAACCCTCCTCTTGCACGAGCACTTTTTAAAGAAGTTGATATTGACAAACCTATTCCAGAAGCCCTATTTGCCACTGTGGCTGAAGTCTTAGCCTATGTCTATAAAATGAATAAACGCTAGACCTTCTATCCGCTTGCTTGTATAAGAATGGTTAAATATATATAAGAGTATCATTGTTTTAACTATTTAGTTGGTAAATATATTAGACGAAGGATAAGCCACGATGCTCTCAACCATAAAAGGAAAAAGAAATTTTCTTATAATCGCTATTGTCA
>JAYEPE010000025.1:0-5991 GCA_034723735.1 Campylobacterota bacterium
CAATAAAGACACCTGCATAATTACTTACATGCGTAACATCACTTCCATAGGAGCGTTCAAGTCCATAAATAACATAATTTTTAGGGTTTACTGCCACATCTACAACTGGTGCAAAATTACAGTTAATGCCATTTACATGCAAGAGCTTAGCTAAGGCAGTATAAGAGAGCGTAGCATCGGCTAATGTAGCTTTAGCAATAGCTAAAGCAGAAGGTGTTGCTTCAAATCCATAAGAAGATTTTAAACGTTCTACACGACCACCTTCTTGATCAATACTGATTAATAGTGGTTTTTTAGCTGCTTTTTGTAAGGCGTGTGTTAAGGTTTGAAGTTGCTTGGGTGAGCGTATATTTTTAGTACGATTTCTATCATTATAAAAACGATCAAAAAGAATCACACCCCCAAGTTCATATTTTTGAATCTCTTGTATTATCTGGCTTTTTTCAGTTAGTTTTTCCTGATCAAAACCAACAACAAGCATTCGAGCAATCATCTTTTTAAGATGGGGTTCATCACCAACATTAGCTAAAAGATGACTGCTCATCATAAATATAACTATAAAAACTTTTAACATCTTATTAAAACCTATCATGAAATATTTTATATTTTACACTAAAGTAGCTTGTATTAGCTCAGGTTCATATCTCCAATTAAAGCAAACTTTTATCTTTAGTGATTTATACTACTTGTATATCTCCTATTAAGTGAGGCTATTATGAAAACGTTATTTTCTATATCTATCCTTGTTGTATCACTGCTTTTTTTAGGTTGTGGTAGCGGTAGCGAAAGCTCCAATTCAGAAACACCATCAATATCTTCTTCCTCTTCTTCATCCTCATCTTCTTCAACTCCAACAGCATCAAGTAAAAATTTTATTACTCTGTATGTTGCAGGTAGTGATTTAGAAGAGCGTGGTAGTGCTGCTACTATAGATTTCAATGAGATGATTGCAGGATATCAACGGCTCTCCTCTACAGAGCAGGAGAATTTAAAAATTCTTGTTGCCTTTGGTGGTGCTAGGTTGGCAAACTGGAAAGGTGTGAAGTATGCTGATATGGCATGTCTTATCCATGATGCTCAAGATGCTGTTTATGGTAATGACACCTGCTACTCCTATGAAAATGTCAATGCCAATATGGGAAGTGCAGAAACATTAGAAGACTTTTTAAGATATGCTTCTAATGATATACAAGCGAGTGAGCGTAACTTCTTGATTTTTTGGAATCATGGGGGTGCTTATGACGGTGTCTGTTATGACTCCAATAAAAAATTTGATCGACTAAGCATCAGTGAATTAAACCGTGCTTTACATGTAAGCCCTTCAAAATTTGATGTAATCGGTATGGATGCTTGCTTGATGGCAAATATTGAAGTCATTAAAGGAGTAAAAGAATATGCTGATTATTATCTAGCATCTGAAGATTTAGAACCTGGTCACGGCTGGGACTATGAAGATGTTGCTTACCTTATTGGGCATGGAAGTGATGAAAGTTTAGCAACTTTGGGTACAAAACTTGTAGATTCTTTTATTGATAGTCCAAAACATAGATTTACAAAAGATAAAACACTCTCTTTTTTAGATTTAAGCCATGCTGATGAGCTTATCTCCAAAATTGACACCTTAACACAATCATTGCATGGAAATGATGATTTTAAAACAATCGGATTAAGTGCTTATGAAGCCAAAAAATTTGGAGTTTCAAACAGTAAAAGTGATGGAATTACTATTGATATCAAAAGTTTTTCAGATGAACTCTCTAGTAAAAAAAGTAGCATTAAAACACTTTCTGATTCACTCTCTCAAACACTTGAAAATCTAGTAATCTATACAAAAGGACAAAACTCCGGCTCTAACGGAGTTACTATCTACCAACCTTTAAACGATCAAGATTGGTCACAATATGATACTCTCTCTTATGTAGCATCTCAAAATTGGCATCAACTTCTTTCTAATTTTACAGTAACCAAAGGTGCTGACTCTGAAAATCCAGTAGTCCAAAGTGAAGAAGCGTGTACTCGTGACAATAGTGAAGGTTTTTGCTTAAATATTACTGACAACATTGCTATCAAAAGTGTCGAATCTTATGGTTTAATGCCTTATGGCGATGATTTAATGTTGCTCTATTCTGAAAACCTCATCAATCCATCTAATACCTACTTTTTACCTAAATTTAATGACGATTGGTTCTATATCTGTGATGGTGATAATAAAAATAGTTGTATTTTCCCTTCTGCCTTTGAGATTGACAGTAATCAAGCTAATACGAAACTTTTTATTGCCATAGGTCAATATAATGGCGAAGGTGCCACTTTCTTTATGCAAGTAAATGGGAGTGATGTGAGTATGTGGGTCATTGTAGATTCTTCCAGTAAATTTAGCTCAAAATTACAATATCAGATCAAAAAAGGTGATACTATTAGATTTGATTATATCGGTATTTCAGATGCTGGTGATGTCAAAATCATAGAAGGAAGTTCTCTACTTTTTAACAATACTCCAATATGGTCTAAAGAGGACTTTAATGCTAATATTGCTTACTTTGCCTTTGCAGAAGATTTTAATGATAATAGTGCTGCTTCTCAAACACATTTTACACAAGAGACACCTCAAAGCACAAATCCTATTGATACAAGTTCTGCACAAACACGACTCTCGTATTTAAACGGTAAAACCTTACATGTAAATTACTATTTTGCTGAAGATTATAGTGAGAGTATTACATTTACTCAGGCACCACAATATAGTGCTTCACAAGAGACATATGTTATCAAAGGTAAACGCGATGACAATACCGATACGTATTGCTTTTCAGATGATAAAGAGAACTTACATGTAAGTATTGATGGTATCTCTTTTATGTATGACTGCTACACCTCTTTTGAAAGCGGTGAGAAAGACCTTTTTGCCTTTAATATCAATTCTGATGGTTCATTATCAGGATATTATGAATATGTTAGTGCAAAAACTCCTGATTTAAGCGTCTATACCGAAATGGCCACCCCAGATGCGACCCTCGTCTCATCAAGAATTGAATAGGAGATTATTATGAAAACGCTTAGTATTGTATTTTCAAGTTTACTTTTTACTCTTAGCCTCTTTTATGGTTGTGGTAGTGGGGAAAGTGCGACAACAACAGAGGCAGAAAGTTCTGCTTCAGTATCCTCAGTTGTAAATACACAATATGCTTCATGTTTTTTTAGTGAAGAAGATTATGACTACTGTATCGATAGCTATCCGGTAGAAAAATGTACAGCTACGCAACTAGAGCTAACAGATAGCAGTACCTTACAACAATTCTCTGAATCTTGTTTAGAATTAGGCTTTTGGGAAATATCTGAATTTGAGATTGATGATGATGGAATTTTCTATAATGCATATTTCAAAGATACACAAACTAGCTCATCTGTAAGCTCAGAGATAACCTCATCATCACTTTCAAACAGTTCAGAAATTTCTAGCGAACAAGAGAGTTCTGAATCATCAAGTGCTTCAAGTCTTGCACAAGGTGTACTCAAAGAGCAATCCATCACTGAAAATGGTGGTCGTATTGATACTGATGAGATTATATTAGATTTCCCAGTTGCTGCAGTGAATAGCGCACAAAATATCACTGTTCGCAAAAGTAGTAATAATAGCTATGAAATTCTAGGCATACCCAAAGAACTTCTTAAACCTGTCACAATTACATTCCCTCTCGATTCTATCGGTACTTTTGATATTAACAGTACTTATATAGCGTATGAAATAGAAAATTCTTGCTATTCAAGATCACTTAATAGCTATACAAACTGTTTTTCTTATCTAGCAACAACGATAGAAGGAGATAAGCTTAAAGCTACGATTCCTGCCAATTCAAGCCCCTCTCAAGCACCAAAAAAACGCACCTTAAGAGAGCAATATCTACGTTTAGAAAATAATACGACACGCAGTGTAAGCATTCAAACAACAATTAAAAAAGTCTCTATGCAAAATAATGCTTTTAATGTCTATATCAATCAAAAGGATTTTCCTGAATTAAATGAAAATAATATTACCAATATTGCTTATCAAGCAGGCTTGGGAATTGTTGTTGCTGATACCAAGCTAAGTTTAATGGGGTTTGACACAGACCGATTAGTGAGACCCATTCCCATTCATATCCGAAGCGCTCAAGATGACCCTTCGCTCAATGATGCAGTTGGTTATGCAGAAGGTTCTACAACAAGTCAGTTTGAAACTACTCTTTGTGTTGATAAAAAATATTATCAAGATATGATTGAATTTTACACTACAATAGGGCATGAATATTTTCATGCTGTTCAAAATGCTTACATAAAAGATTTTCAAGCCTATCAAAACTCATGGAGTGATAATAGTGATAAGGCATGGCTAATGGAAGCGTCTTCTACATGGTTTGAATATGAGATGGTAGATCATCCTGAAAGTTATCAGCCTTACAATACTAACACCTATAATGATTTTTTTATCTATGGTCTCTATGCTGATTTTGCAAATAAAAACAGCTACTTTCTTCCCAATAATTCTAAGGTTTCTATAAGATATGAAATTGGCTACGGGATGGGTCTGTTTTTTCGCTATCTGAGTGCAATAGAAGGTTCAAGCATTATCTATGATATTTGGTCGTATGATATTTGGTCGGGTGTTGGTAGCGGGAATATGGCTTTCAAGGCTATTGAAGGTGCACTTGGTACCGACAAACTAAAAGAAAAATGGGAAAATTTCATTCTTCTCTATTTTGCAGGGAAATTACCAGAATTTTATCCTTCACACGCACTGTGGCAAACAAAACCACCAATAAGTTATCTATTCGATGCAGGAGAACGTGAGCCTTTAGCTGAAGATAAGTCTAACTTTTCCATGGCAAGCTTCTCTGCACTTAATATAGATTTAAATAACACCTCAGATAAAGAAGTAAACTATCGTATGCGTGTTAGTGCCGACAGTCCTCTTAGTGTTTTAGAGATCAAAACTGACTCAGAAACCACTACATTAAGTGTCAATAAAGTGCTAGAACACAATATCACTATCGCTGCAAAAAAGATGAGTAAAATTGGCTTTGTTAATGTCAATGATGTAGTTGCAGTAGAGCTGAAACTTGACCCCTACCCTGAAGCTCCAATAATTAATTATAAATATAGCTCTGATCAAATATGTAGTATATGGTCGAATCCAGAAGAAGGAGAAGATAGATATCAAGAAATTTCATTTACTCAAGAAAAAAATTATGATATCTATTATATAAGCGCTCCTATTACAGACTGTGAATCATGTATTTTACCAACTCCAACAGAGAAAGATACACACTATGATGGAAACTCTTTTATTCTAGATCGAGATTCAAGAGTTTATGCAGTAACAATTTCACCAGAAGGTCTCAAATCTAACTTAGCTATCACAGGCTACTTTTATTATGGAGGGTTAATGTGCTCATTTTAGATTATTTTAACCTATCAAAACAGACACATACCCCACAACACGGCTCACATCCCCACTAGCATCTGCGCTGGTGCGGTAATCTAGTATTTGAGTTTGTAAATCTCTACTTTTAGCGGCTAAGAGCATCGCTTTCACACCTGTAATACCACAGGCTTCACAGCCTCTATCAAAAAGACTGACATTCATAGTATCTATCGCTTCCATGCAGATAGCATCGAGTTTTTCAGCTTCTTTTTGCGTATAGAAATGGCTCAAATCTGTACTAATCACAATAAAATTAGATTTATCTTCAAGTAAATCATCAACTATTAGTGCCAAATCTTTTACATCAATATCACCATATACAATCTCAACTATAGGTGTAGCACTAAAGTAATTTTGAATAAGTGGTACTTGAACCTCAGTAGAGTGTTCATGGTGGGCTTTTTCAAAAAAATGTAAAACATCATATTTAGCTTCTAGTTTTTTACTAAAGACTGTATCGATAGCTAAATGACCACAAGGAGATTCATAAGTATCATACCTAGCAATAGAAGCATCACGAAATCCAACTC
>JAYEPE010000026.1:0-5970 GCA_034723735.1 Campylobacterota bacterium
TAAGCTTATTTAGTGATTTGCGATTCGCCTTAACCGCGAGAGAGAGGCTTCGCTCTTTTTGATCAATTTTTGCAATAGAGTTACGAAGATTTTTAATACGTTTTTCTAAAGTAATAATAGTGTTATAGTTGCCACTATAAGAGGATTCAAGGTTTTTTATGGTCTCTTGAGTCTGTTTGGCTATGACCTTAAGAACTTCTTCTGTCATTAAACTCTCTGCATTTCGTGCACGCTCATCATCTAAAAGTAGTGATAATGAAGCATTCTTCGCGATAGCAAAGGCAAGTTTTTGTTCAATCTTATTTTGAACTTCTTGAAGGTCATCTTGAGAGTTTTGAAGTTGGGAAAGCTCTTTTTTATCTTTTTTGTAGAGTTTCTCTTTTGTGGTAAGCTCTTCTCGTAGAATTTTAAGTTCACGCTGTTGCTTTAAGATGGTACGATTTTGTTTTAAGATAGCTTTGGCATTTTTTGCCATACCCGTGTGAATATTTTTATTGGTTTTATCAAAGCTATTAATGCGTGATGTTGTGTTAGAAATTTTTGTATCAATCGATGTTTTCGCGTTACATGTAAGAAAAATAGATAATACTAGAAATACTAAACGCATTAAACCTCTTCTTTATGACCCATGATAATCATTGAAGCTAAAAATATGGATACAGCTAAAGAGATCTGAACAAGTATTGCTCCATCTACTATTGGTAGAAAAATATCGATATCAATATTGACGCTATGGAGTTTTTCATGAATCCATTCTTGAGAATTTAAAGCAATAAATGTACCAATTACTAAGATAGAAGCGATAGTTGCATCTACAATAGCAAGACGAAAGAGAACTGCCGAACGCAACCATACAGGTGCTCCAAAAAGCGCCATGATATTCATACGTTCCATATGTTGAAATTGCCAGATTCGCATCTCTTTAAGAATTAAAAGTGTCGTTACGGTAAATACAGCAATAGCTAAGATAAGCACAACATATTTAAAGAGTATCAATAAATTGTATAAGGTGTCATGTGATTGTGAAAAGCTTTCTATTTTAGTAATAGAATGTATCTTTTTGAGTGCCTTATTTAAACTTTTAATTTGTGTAGGAGAAGGGTAGTTTTTGAGACTGATACGGTAAAATTTAGGGAGTGTTAGTTTCAGTAAATCAATATTTTTCTGTTTCATATCGGTTGTTAAGCGGTTTAAAACACTATCAACAGAGATGCGCTCACTTTTAGAGACTATGGGATGCACTGATAGAAACTTCTCTTGTGTAATACTACGATTAGAGATAACAATGAGTGAGTAGTTTTTAGATAACTCCTCTTCATAAGAGTCAATTGAACGATCAACTGCAACAAAAATCTGAATAGTAAAAAGAATAGTAAAGAGAGCTGTAATGAGCGAAAGATGATTTTTAAATGACTTCATAAATACTACCTGCCTCAATATGAAAGTGTTTATAGTCAATATTAATCGTTTCAGGAATATGATGCGTTACTGCAACGACAGTGGTTTTAAGTTGGGTATTGGCACCTTCAAGAAGACGCCAAATAAGATTAGATGAGTAGTCATCAAGATTACCAGTTGGCTCATCAGCTAATATCATAATAGGATTATGTGATAGAGCGCGTGCCATGGCAATGCGCTGTTGTTCCCCACCACTAAGTTCAGGCGGGTATTTGCCTGATTGATGGATCATTTTAACATGATTAAGGAGCTTCTCTACTTGCATATCACTAATATCTTTGGCATAACCTGAAATAATAAGAGGGAGCATAATGTTCTTCTCAATGGTCCACTCTTTGATTAGTTTATAGTCTTGAAAAACAATACCAAGATGACGTCGCAAAAAGTTAAGTTTTTTATTTGCAATCCCTTTCATCTCAACACCACCCACAATAAGTGAACCTTGTTGTGGCTGTAGTGCTCCAAAAAAAGATTTTAAAAGTGTTGATTTGCCACTTCCACTCGCTCCTGTAATAAATACAAAACTACCTGATTCAATAGATAATTCAATATCATTAATAATAGTTTCATCTTTGTTGTAAGACAAGGTTAGGTTTTGTGCGTAGATGACTTTATCCATGAAGTATCTCTTTTAGGTAGGAATGTATTTTATAATTAGTACGAGAAGCAACAGGAGCATCAGGAAAGTACTTACATGTATGCTCATCAATAATCAGGTATAAATGCTCAGGACGATCAAAACTTCCCATAGCCAAACGATACAACAATCGTCCATCTTCAATAATATAAAGACGTTCAAAGTGGATAAAACCCTCTTTAAAACGTGTAGTTGTTGCATTGAGGGCTATAAGTGCTTTTTGAGAGATTTTTATAGGGTCTAATGAAAAATCATAACTCTCTGCCAAAGGTTCACTTGTTGCATGTGTTGTCATGGTAATATCATAGATATTCTTCTGCATACGTTTCCAACGGTCTTCGTATTTGCTACTAATAGCAATATCAAGATTTTTATTTATTTGCAGTGCTACTTGACGACGAGAGATAAAGGTTTCATAAGAGTAAGCATAATAATTTTCACTGTCAGTACGCAACTCTAAACGTCCTTGGGGTTTCAAAACACGCTCTGCCTCATCAATAAAGCTTGCAGAGATGACGCGTCTGTTTGGTTTTTTGTCCCATGGAACAGGAAAGTGTACAAAAATTTTACCTACAATATTGGAAGGAACAAGTTCAAGAAAGAGTCGCGCATCATAATCTAAGACTAAGACATTATCAAGATTTTTGATGGAAACTTGTTTTAATACTTGCTCAATAGAAGCTTTGTGAATTTCAATTCCGATAAAGAGTATATCAGGACTGTTTTGGGCTTGATGGATAAGATGGCGACCTGATCCAAAACCAACTTCAATGTGAACTTCTCGCTCTTTTGGAAAGCTAGAAGCAAAAAAATTGATATCTCGCAATGCTGTACTGTTTTGAAGATGAATATTTTTAGTAGCTTCATCAATATTTGATGCAATAACCTCTACCTCACTAACTTTGGCATAGCTCAAAAGGGCATGTTTAATCAGATAGTTGGGAGAGGGTCTTGTGATTTTATCACTTTTTATAAGAGTTTTATTACTGTTTTCTTTGACAAGAAGAAAAAAAGATTTACCTTCATAAGAGCTTGCAATGAGTTTTTCATCAGGATGTTTATAGTTTATTGCTATGAAGTCAAAGCTAACTTCATTATAAACAGTAGGAAATTCTGCCTTCTTAAATGCTTTTACATGTAAGTGAGGCATCTCTTATTTTGCCTCCAATGAAAGTTCAATAGCTTCAGTAGGTTCTGATCGCATACCATATTGATTGAGTGCAACAATGGCATAGGTATAAGAGGTGTCAACTAAAACTTCATTATCCGTAAAGGATTCTTGTGTGATATTTTTGATTTCATGCACGCTGCTTTTTAACCAACTCTCTTTTTTTGTTTTAATGAGGGTATAACTAAGCGTATCATTATCAGCATGTTTCCAGTTTAAAATTATAGAGTGCTTGCGTATATTTGCTGTAAATGAGAGGGGTGTTTTGGGTTTGGCTAAGGTCATACCATTTGCAGGTGTTTTACTCTGGAGACTCTCAAGTCCATCATTGTCAACAGCTGTGATTTTATAAAAATAGCTTATACCATCTTCTCCTATAGCATCAGTGAAAGAGTTTTCAGTTAGCTTAACATGATAGCTATAATTACCATTAGCACTGTTTGAACGGTAGATATTATAAAAGGAGAGATTTTCACGTTGACTTGGATCCCATGAAATTAAGATTTTTTTAGGAAGTGTCTGTGTTGCTTTAATATTGCTAATAGGGTCAGGTAAGGGCTTTGTTACTACGGTGACAATATCGCTTGGTACTGATTTAATATTATGATAAGAGATAGAAAAAAGGCGATAGGTATAGACTTCGTTATCATCAAGGTCAAGGTCAATATACTCTGCATTTAAGCGACCCTTAATCTGTGCAATCTCTTCCCATTTAGGGTCTTTTTTGAGCTTACGCTCAAGAGTGTAACCCTTGATTTGAGTATCAGTATGAGGACGCCAAATCAGTTTCGCACTTCGTGGCATATTACCAATAGAGTGAAAATAACTTACCGATTTCATAAGCATTAAGGTACTTGCACGGTAGGTTTTACTGCCTATAGATTCAACACCTTTTTCATTATAACTTGAAAAACGATAAGCATAAGCTACATTTGGCTTAAGTGCCTCATCGACAAAGTGGGTTGAGTAAGGAGTTTCTATTGTGGCAATACGGTGAAGTTTTTCATTTTTTTCACTAGGGTTTGAGCGATAAACATAAAAACCTTTGACTCGAGAATCATGAATACTTTTCCACTCAAAAGCGATAGAGTTCATTTCGCTAATATGTCCATTAATTATGGGGGTAGGTAAGCTTCTATCAGTAATAACTTTTACAGGAATATCAGGTTGTTTTGTACATCCACTATAAAGTAGTGTCATCAAAATGATGGCTAAAAGTTGAAGGTTGTATGAGTGCATCAAGGTTCTCCTGATCAAAATTAGAATTTAAATACTCTTGTATTACTGCTGCTATAGGTGCGCTGATATACACTGTTTCATCATTTTTTGGGTGTTTCAAATACATAATATAAGCGTGTAGCATAATTCGGGTGATTTTACCGTTTTTGCTCTTAATACCGTATAAATGATCCCCTAAAATATGGCGATTCTTCGTTTCTAAATGGGCACGAATTTGATGGGTTCTTCCAGTAAATAATTTACACCCAATAAGTTGCATCTTCTCATCCTTACTTAAAAGGAGTGAACTAAAGAGTGTTTTTGCCTCTTTTCCATGTTCAACGTCTGCCATTTTAAGGCGATTATTATGACTACGACCTACTTTAGCTTCAATCATAGTGAGTTTGTCTTTGAGAGGAGGTGTAATAACTGCAAGATAATAGCGTCCCATACTTTTATCTTGGAGTTGTTGGGATAGATGTTCATGAGCTGCATTATTTTTAGCAACAACCATGACCCCACTTGTACCTTTATCGAGTCGGTGAACAATACCATGACGCTCTTCACCACTAATCGTAGAAAGTGAGATGCCTTTATGAATAAGCCAATCTACAAGAGTGGCTTCTTTAACACTTGGTGCGGGGTGAACGGTAAGACCTGAGGGTTTGTTGATAACTAAAATATCATCATCTTCAAAGAGAATTTCAACATCAAAGTTTATCTCTAATGCTTTTTGTGTGACAAGCTCAGGAAAGCTTACATGTAAAGATTGTCCGATTTTTAATTTGACACCAGGTTTTTTTGAAACTCTATTATCAATTTTTACGGCACCTTGCTTGATGAGATATGAGACTTGGTTACGTGTTTCATTAAGTGCTTGAGATAAAAAAGAGTCTAGTCGCTGGACTTTGGTAACTTCAAATCTTGCTTCTTTGGACATAGTCTAACCTTATATGGTATATAATTTGTGAATAATTTTTTTAAAGGATAATCAGTGTGGAAAATTGATCGGCGTATTTTAACACACTTTGATTTTCTTACCATTATTTTGATTGTACCTCTTATTATTGTATCGGGATGGTTGATTGGTGAAATTCATCCTTTCTTGGCTCAAAAACACACTGTTTATGTTGGAGTAGCCATTATTGCATTTATTGTTTTTCTTTTTATCCCTTTGCGACGCTTTAGTTGGCTTATTCCTCTTTTTTATTGGTTAAATATTATGTTACTTATTGCAGTGGAGTTTGTAGGACAGAGTCGTTTAGGTGCACAGCGATGGTTAGAAATTCCTTTTATACATTTTACTTTACAACCTTCTGAGTTGATGAAACCTGCATTTATTTTGATGTTAGCTTATCTGATTTCACGAAATCCTCCTCCTAAAGGGGGGTATGATCTTAAAGATTTTTTTAAAATAAGCTTTTATATTCTATTGCCTTTTTTCCTTATTGCTAAAGAGCCTGATCTTGGTACGGCAACAGTTTTATTG
>JAYEPE010000027.1:0-5936 GCA_034723735.1 Campylobacterota bacterium
GCTCAGGTTCAGGTTCAGGTTCTGGTTCAGGTTCTGGTTCAGGTTCAGGCTCTGGCTCAGGTTCAGGTTCTGGTTCTGGTTCTGGTTCAGGCTCAATTACATGAAGAGGTTCATCATCACTTTGTTTAATTTCAATAAGCTCATCTTCGCTTTGTTTCTTCTCGTCTTCTAATGTATCAATAGGTGTGAAATCATAAATTTCATCATCTTTGGAGTCGATAACAGCTGTTGCTTCCTCTTTTTCATCTGGTTTTTTGAGCATATTAAAATCATAGATTTCATCATCTTGAGTCTCTTTCGTCTTTTGCTCATCAATAATAGGCTCGTCTACGGGTAAATCTTGTTTTTCTGTTTCTATAGGGGGGTTAATCTCTTCTTCAAAAGGTTCTTCTGTATTAAAGGTAGCAGACTCATCTCCTTCTAGTTTAGCAACAAGATAATAATAATATTTAAGATTTGCCATGATTTCATCAAAATCATGAGAGGTATTAATTGTAGCTAAAACTTCAAAAGCATCTTCAATACGTAAATTAGCCGCAACACCCTTGAGTTTATGAGAAAGTGTCTGAACGCTATCACGATCACGTGCTCGTACCGTCTCAAATAGTTCATCATGAAATTCATGAGACTGCTGGATAAAATCTCCTATAAACTCTTCTATAAGATCAACAGGAAGTCCTAGCTCATCTGCTGCAACACCAGGATCATAAGTATAATTTTGATTGACATTAAGATTATTAAGATACGTATGTTCTTCTTTTGAAAGCTTATCTCCTAGCATAGGAATTTCAGGTAGATTTGATCGTTGATGGCTACTAGAAAGTGAGTCACTATCAGTTTCATCTTCTGCTATTTTTTCACTAATAGGCTCTGGTGTAGGTGTCTCTTCTCCCAAATCAATAAAAAGTTCAGATTTTGTTTCTGCAGGGGGTGCATCGGTGTAGATATCATCAACATCAAGCCTTAGTGGTGTACTCTCTTCCTTTTGCTCTTTGTCTATATTAGGTATATCAAAGCTTGGAATCTCCTCAGGAACTTCAAAAATATCAGGTTCATTCAGCTCTGTTGTTGGCAGATCATCGAAATTTGGAAGAGAAACATCAGGGAGTGCTAAATCTGGAAGTGGTGTACTAGGGCTTGGTTCTTGTGGTGATTCTATAGCATGACTTATCGGTTCTGATATTGTTGGTGTTGGATGCATCTCTACATCATGGGCTATTTTTGCATCTTCATCTTCAGAGAGTATTTTTAGGTTTTGTAAAATCACCTTGTAAGCATGTTCTGAGGGATTTGTGCTAAGATGAAAATGCTTAACAACAAGCTTACATGTAAAGTTATTTTTTTCAGTATGGATGATGACATTTGAGTCTTCAGCTTCAGCATGTAACACAAAATCAATCCATTCAAAATTTTTAAAGTTATGGATATATCCAGGACGTTTGACAAATAAGTCGGCAAAATCACTGCACTGTGAAAAAAGTGATTCGGCTGAGGTGAAACCTAAGTGTTTAAGATCCTCATCGTCAATTCCCAAAAACTGTTTGTTGTAATCATATATCAACATAGTTAGTTTTTCTCCTCGCTCTGTTTTAGTTTTTTATAATGTTGTGTTGCCTCTTCAATATTACTTAAAGAAGCAGGCTTTCGTGCCGCAATATAACCTGTCGTCTCATTTTGATCATTTTTAACAGATGAAATTTCGGTTTCTACCCAATAATAAAGACCATCTTTGCGTAAGTTTTTGACTAAACCACGCCATGTTTCACCTCGCTCTATAGTTTCCCACATAGTGGCAAAAGCGATACGTGGCATATCAGGATGTCGAATAATGTTGTGAGCCTGTCCTACAAGTTCATTAATTGCATATCCTGATATTTCACAAAATTTTCGATTAGCAAAAGTGATGACACCTTTGAGGTCTGTCTCACTGATAATAACTCTACCTGTAAACCTAAATTCTTCATCTATGGGTGTTGGATGACTCATTTTTTACCTTGAAATGATTATTTTTGTAACCTTCACTAGAGGTGCCCTAGATGAAAGATAAATAATTATAAGAGTTAATATAACATAATAAAAACAAAGAAGTTCTTATTTATAGTATTTTTTGATTATTTTAGCATCACGGAGTGATAATAGGGAAGATATTTCATCTTCTGGAATTTTTTTAAGTGCATCAAAGGTTCCAAAGTGATTAAGTAGTTTCTTTATTTTTGCTGTAGAAATGCCTTTTAAACTTAAAAGTTGTGATTCTTGGTCATTTTTAAGTTTGCTTTTTTTATGGAAAGTAATTGCCGCACGATGGGCTTCATCACGAAGGCGTTGAACCCATAAGAGTCGTTTGTCACTATGGGCAAGACGAAAGGTGTCTGAAGCTGTATGAATAATATCATTTGCCTTACCTTTAGCTCTATGGGATTTTGCATCAATTTTTTCTTTTGAGATTCCAATAACATCAAGGCGTACTCCTTGAGAGTGTAAAAGTTCACGTGCTAGTTTCAGTAGAGTTGCTCCTCCATCTATGATCCAGAGATTTGGAGGTGGATTTTTTTCAAAACTATCAATACGACGGCTAAGGGTTTCGCGCATTTGTGAGTATTCATCTTTTGATATAAGATGATAGAGGCGATAAGAACTCTTTTCAAAAATATTATTCTTACATGTAACCATAGCGCCTACAGGAGCTTGACCTGAAATATGAGAATTATCAAAAATTTCAACACGCATAGGAAGCTCTTCAAGTTCATAAAGCTTACTAATACTCTGAGCAAGCGTATGAAAGTCATCTTTTTTTGGCTTATTCAATAGCTCTTCGGCATTAATAGTAGCTAAATGTATTAAGCGCTTTTTATCACCACGTATAGGGACTGATAGACTTGCTTTTTTTTCAAAAATCTTAGATAAATGTGTTTGAATAAGCTCAATGTTTTCAAAATGCTCTCCTAATAAAATGGGAGCAACAATAGGAGGTTTTTCATTTTTATAATATTCTAATAAGACTCTTTCGTAAGCTTCGTTAATATCAAAACTCTCTTTGATATTGATAAGGTCATAAGCACTAGAGATAATTTTTCCATAACGCATAAATAGCTTTACGATAGCAGCTTGTTTCGTATTGTAACATATAGAGAAAATATCATAATGATTTTGATTGGCAAGATCGATTTGAGAACTCTCTTGGCTTTTTTCAATACGTTCAATGCGATCACGTATCTCTTTAGCCTCTTCGAAACGTAACATATCTGCATAAAAGTTCATTTTTTCTTTAAGAGCATTAAGAAGATGTTTTTTGTTTTCAATAAGTTCACGAGCTTCATTAACAATTTGAGCATAAAGCTCTGGAGAAACTTCTTTTTCACAAGGAGCTAGGCATTTTTCGATTTGGTAAAAAAGACAAGCTTTTTTTCCTTTTAAGCAACTCGGTTTTTGTACAAGTTTACAGAGTTCGTAAATAGAGTCTAAGATGTCACGAGCCCCTATAGAGTAGGGACCAAAATAGTGAATGGATTTGCCCTCTATTATTTTGCGCGTTATTTCAAAACGGGGATATTGAGAGGAATAGTTGATGTAGATATAAGGGTATGTTTTATCATCACGTAATAAAATATTGTATTTAGGTTTGAGCTGTTTTATAAGAGAGTTTTCTAGAATAAGGGCATCATGCTCACTTTCAACAACAATGTAATGAAGTGATACAGTTTCATCTATCATTTTCTTAATACGTGCAGAAAGTGTAGGGTTTGCACTGAGTTGATTTGAAAAACGAAAATAACTTTTTACACGCGCAGCAAGATCTTTTGCTTTGCCAATGTATAGGAGTCGCCCATCACAGTCATAATAGTGATATACGCCTGGTTTGTGTGGTAGATTTTTAATTTGCTCACGCATTGATGGATACATCTCTCATTTTAAAGATTTTTTTAGAAAAGCTATTATATTATCACTTTATTAGAAAATTAAGGTCTTATTATTAAATATCTTTTATTTGTAGTGATAATATCATCATTGGTATTAAATTTTCAGGGGTGTGGATATAAAGCACCACCTTTTTATCCAAAGACTAAGGCGGCAAAGTAATGCATTATGATGTAATCATTGTGGGTGCAGGTATTGCAGGTCTTTATGCAAGTGCTACTATTCCAAAGAGTAAAAAAGTGCTTATTATTAATAAAGCACAGCCATGGGAGTGCAATACCTTCTATGCCCAAGGTGGCGTGAGTGTCGCATATAATGATGCTGATATTCCTCTTCACATTAGTGATACTTTGAGTGCTGGAGATGGATTATGTGATAAAGAAGCCGTGCATATATTGTCTCAGGAGAGTCAAAGCGTAATCGCAGATTTAATTAAAAGAGGATTTTCTTTTGATTCTGATCCTGATGGAAATCTCTATTATACACAAGAAGCCGCTCATTCACGTCAACGTATATTACGTGCAGGAGGAGATGCAACAGGACGCTATTTACACCATTTTTTACTCAATAAGATGTCTCATCCAATGCTTGCTGGTGCTACGGTTACGGATTTACTTATTGATGATGCTCAGGTTTGTGGTGTAGAAGTCTATTATCGTGATGGTTTTAAGCAGATATATGCAGATAATGTCATCATTGCAAGCGGTGGTGTGGGTTCTCTTTTTCAATTTCATACCAATGCGGCGAGTATTAGCGGTGAGCTTCATGGTATCTGTATTGAAAAAGGGCTTGAGCTTGAACGAATGGAAATGACACAATTTCATCCTACCGTTTATGTAGGAAGTCATTCAGCGCGAAAGCAGTTATTGACTGAAGCCCTCCGTGGTGAAGGTGCTCATGTAGAAGATGAAGATGGTTTTCGTTTTCTTTTTGATTATGATAAGCGGGGTGAACTTGCTCCTCGAGATATTGTGAGTCGTGCTATTTTTGATTACTCTAAAAAGAGAGAAAAACAGGTGTATCTCTCTTTTAAAAGTTTTGAAACTGATCATTTTCATGAACGTTTTCCTAATATCAGCCTCAATCTGAAAGCCTTAGGCTACAATGTTCCAAGAGAGCGTGTTCCCATATCTCCAGCTTTTCATTACTCTATTGGCGGAATTAAAACTAATCTTGATGGTGAAGTTGAAGGTATATCAGGACTTTACGCTATTGGAGAAGTGGCATCAACACGCGTTCATGGAGCAAATCGTTTAGCAAGTAATTCACTACTTGAAGGATTGGTATTTGCTTCGCGTGCAGTAGAAAAATTATTAAAAAATAAAACCTTGGGGTGCAAGAAGGTATTTCAAATTTCTAAAGAAGCCTTAGTTCTTCCGAGTGATAAAGCAAAAAAAGATGCATTACGACGTATAATGTGGCATAATGTCTCTATTGTAAGGACCGAGAAGGGTTTACAAGAGGCTAAAGAATTTGTAGATACAATGTTAAAAGAAAATCTTGGTCGTATGCTAAAGCTTCGACTTTTAACGGCTAAGTCCATTGTGGATTCAGCGCTAGAGCGTAGAGAATCTGTTGGGGTTCACACAATTATTAGGGAGAAAGAATGTTAAAACTTTTGATGATGCTTTGTTTAAGCAGTGTAGTGCTTATGGCAAGTGGCGGTGGCGGTGAAGCTATGGCTCATCCAGATATCACTATGACTTGGGTTGGTTTTTCAGCCTTAGTGATTTTTGTAATTGGGTACTATTTTATTGCGATGGAAGAGAAGTACCACATCGATAAGGCAAAACCAGCTCTGTTGATTGGTACATTTATGATGATGCTTGTTGCACTATATTATGCACTCAATGGCATAGATATGGACTTAGTTCATTATGAAGTAAACCATCTAATTTTAGAAATTGCAGGTATCTTTTTCTTTTTACTTGTTGCTATGACATATATCGAAACACTCATTCGTATGAATGTATTTGAAAAGTTAAAATATAATTTAATCTCAAAGGGTTATACATATAAGC
>JAYEPE010000028.1:0-5805 GCA_034723735.1 Campylobacterota bacterium
AGTGAAGCATCATAAGCTTGAGCATAAGTATTTGCCAAAATATCATAAGAAAATCGGAAAGCTTGTTTTTCTTGGCTTGAGTTTCACATCTCTTATGGGTGTTTTAATCTATTATTTTCTTTTTATCTATTAAAGATGTTGCTTTTTCTTCTTTTTCAGAAATAAAACAGATGTACTTCACTTACATGTAAGCTTTAAAGTTATATTTTGCTTATTAGGACTAAAATATTTACATGAACTCTATTAAAATAGTATTATTGATTTTCTTTACATGTAACACTCTTTTCTCTCAAGAACTAGAGAAAGTATCACTACAACTGCAGTGGTTACACCAGTTTCAATTTGCTGGATTTTATGTGGCAAAAGAAAAAGATTACTATAAAGATGCTGGTTTAGATGTAGAGATAAAAGCTTTCACACATGATACAACTATTATTAAGGATGTTCAAAATAAAAAAACAACCTATGCTACAGGAAGGTCTTCGCTACTTATTCACCAAAGCAAATATAACGATATGGCACTTCTTGATGCTATTTTTGAACATTCACCTTCTGTCTTAATCTCTACAAATCCTAATATAAAACATCCACGTGAGTTAAAAAACAGACGGATTATGGTTACTGATAATCAGGCAGTTGCCTCATCTTTTTATGCCATGCTACGCTCGCAAAATGTTCATCCTAAAGATATCATAAAGCAAAAACACTCCTTTAATCTTGATGACCTTATTGATGGAAATACCGATGCAATGGCATGTTATATCTCCAATGAACCCTTTGTTTTACGCAAGAAAGGTATTGACTTTAGTATTATGAATCCTTCGTACTATGGGTATGATTTTTATGGCGATCTGCTTTTCACTTCTAAAGAAGAGCTCCATAGCAATCCAGAACGAGCTTATAATTTTGTTAAAGCAAGTCGTAAAGGATGGAAAGAAGCCTTTGAAAATATAGAAGCTACTGCAAAACTTATTTTTAAAAATTATAATACTCAAAATAAATCACTAGAGAGTCTTATCTATGAAGGAGAAATCCTTAAATCACTTTGGTGTGATGACATTCAATATGGTACTACTCTTAGTTATGCACGTTTTGAGAGAATGGTAGAGTTTTATCGTCTGGACAATCTAATCACAGATAAACCTGATCTTAAAAGTTTTATTGATCCCTTAGGATTTCATACTCAAGAGATTAAAATTGGTGTCTTAGCTAAACGTGGAGCTAGCTATGCTTTTGAGCGATGGCAACCCTTGATAGAACATATGAGCCATCATCTAAATCGATATCACTATACACTTGTTCCTCTTGATTTTAAAGCAGTACCAAAAGCTGTTGAAGAAAAAAGTGTTGATTTTATCTTAACAAATTCTATGCGATATGTTCAAATAGAATCACATTATGGAACAAGTCGTTTAGCTACACTACTCAATCATTCACCACTTGGAGGCTTAAGTGAGTTTGGAGCTGTTATTTTTACACGAGCTGACAATAAGAAAATAAACTCCCTCAGTGATATTAAAAACAGAAATTTTGGTGCTGTGAATCCTTACTCTTTTGGTGGCTGGATTATGGCACGAAAAACATTTTTAGATGCTGGTATCACTCCAAATGATTTTCAATCATTAGAATATTTTCAAACTCATGATAATGTAGTCAATGCTGTACTCTCTAAAAAAATTGACGCTGGAACTGTAAGAACAGATACTTTGGAAAATATGGCAAAAGAAGGAGTTCTTAATCTTCAAGATATTAAACTGATTCATCCTCAGCATTTTGATGATTTTCCTTATCTTATCAGTACGCAACTTTATCCAGAATGGTCTTTTGCTAAACTCGCACATACCCCTACAGAACAAGCAAACGCTCTGCTTTCAGAGCTTCTAAAGCCTCAGCATCTCAGCTCTTTAAACTTACAAAGTTGGAGCATTCCAGTAAATTACAAACCTGTTCATGATTTACTCAAAGATTTAAAATTAGATCCTTATTTAGCTAAAAAAATTACCTTTTACGTATTTATTGAGCAATATAGACTTTGGATTACTCTTGTAATCCTATCTATTTTACTTTTGCTTATTTTCAATCGTTATCTAGGTTATCTTATAACAAAGCGTACACAAGAGCTACAAAAAGCAAATAAAAAACTACTTGAGCTTGCTAGTACTGATGAGTTGACAGGTATCGCTAATCGCCGTCAATTTTTCGAGATAGCTATGCACTACTTTGATATCGCAAAACGTAATCAGACTCCATTGGTTATTTTAGCTCTTGATATCGATTTCTTTAAACAGGTTAATGATACATATGGCCATGATGTTGGAGATGAAGTACTCAAACTTTTTACTCAAACGATAGAAAAGATATTAAGAAAAAGTGATATTATTGGACGTATAGGAGGTGAAGAATTTTCTATTGCTCTTCAAAATACATACATAGAAGATGCTTTGAAATTAGCAGAAAAAATTCGATATGCTATTGAAAATACACCTTATATTATAAACGAAAAAGAGTCAGTACAATTTTGTGTGAGTATCGGAGTGAGTACTCTTCATGAAAAAGATAAAAAACTTTCAGAACTTATGAAACGTTCTGATGAAGCACTTTATCTAGCTAAAAGAGAAGGACGCAACTGCGTTCATACACTCTAAAAATTCTGAGAAGTCAAACTACTTTTCTTTTTTCCAAATTTTATCAAAGAAAGTAGAGATATAGAAGTCTCTTTAAAAGAAATTATTGTAGAGTATTTATATGAAAACTTTACTTCTCTTTTTGCTTATATTTACACCTCTATTTGCTTATGAACAAGGTTCAACTCTTGATGATGCAACACTTGAAGCTTTACAAATTAATGATGATAGAACTTATATCGTTGATTTTTTTGCTTCGTGGTGTCACTCTTGCGAAGAAGAGCTACCAGAATTAAATGATTTGCATCAAGATCTAGATAGTGCTCATTATGAGCTAGTTGGCATAGATATTGATAAGGATGTTTCCAAGGCTAAAGCTTTTCAAGAATCCTTAGACGTAAGCTTTAGAGTGATAAATGATAGTGAGCAAAAAATAGTCTCTCTCTTTAAACCAGTTGGAATGCCATCATTGTATATTATCAAAGATAAAAAAGTCTTACATGTAATTGTTGGAGCAGTTGATAACATCGATGAGGTTCTGCGTAATTATTTAGGAGTGAGAAATGACTAAATTTTTTCTTTTTCTGTTGAGTTTGATAATGCTTAGTGCTTGTGTAAAAGAGGTTCAGCCTTGGGAAAAAGAACAACTCTCCTCTGAAATAATGCAATCTGATAGTGGCAACTCCTTACATAAACAATTTCAAGAACATATCTATTTTTCAAAAGAAGGCTCCAAGGGTGGCGTAGGTGTTTCTGGAGGAGGTTGCGGATGCAATTAGCACGCTTATCCTTAGTCACATGTACACTTCTCGCTTCCTTATCAGCCGAAGATTATATTAATGTGCAGTATCTTCATTATCAAGAGAGTGATGATAGAATTACTGTCTCTTCGCCTACTTTTGAGGTCAATAAAGACTTTGGGGTTGATTATTCTTTAAATTTTAGAGGAATTTATGACGGAATTAGTGGGGCAAGTCCGACTTATTATGATGCAAGTACGGGAGCTTCAAATAAGGTGAGACGTGCACCTTTAAACTCTGATTTTGGTCGGGGTCCAGTTGCTGATAAAGAAGATATTGTTTATGATAATGTCTCTTTTGCAGAGAGAAGAGTAGGGCTTAGTGCGCTTTTGACAACTCGTTTTGATACTCGCGATGAGTTGCGAGTTGGATTAAATTGGTCTTTAGAATATGATTTGTATCTCTATGAAGGCTCTTTGGAGTATATGCACTTCTTAGATGGTTCTAAAAATAGATCTATCACTTTTGGCGGCTCATACCAGCGTCATGTAAATCTTGTTCCTTGTGGTGATTATGCAAGCGCTTGTGATGGTAGTAGCGGACCGAGTAAGCAGATTTCGTCGAATCATACCAATCTGCAAACTAGCTTTTCTCAAGTGATAGACCAAAGTTCAGTAGCAAGTGCCACGCTCTTTTATATGAATGAAAACGGATATCTAACAAACTCCTATAAAAATATAGTTCGTAACTATCATACCGACGCAACTATTGTAAATGAAAACCGCCCTGAGAGTCGTAATCAAGGTGGAATTATTTTAGAATATACTAAGTCTATAGTTCCAGAATTAGCCTTACATGTAAACTACCGTTACTATATAGATGATTGGAAAATGAGCTCACATACACCTAATGTTAAAGTCTTATATCAAATTAGTAATGCTTTGCGCTTAGATGCAGGATTTCGTTACTATTCTCAAAAAGGCGCTTACTTCTATAGTGGAAATAGAGATGCTTTTACAGATGAAACTTACGCTTCAAGTGATGAACGTCTTGCAGATTTTAAGGCTTATGAGCCAAGTATTGGTATGAATTTGAGTCTTACAAAAGAGATTAGTTATAACCTCAGTGGCTCATATTATGAGCAGAGTACAGGTCTAAGCGCACTCTATCTGATAACAGGATTTAAGTATCATTTTTAATGCGATATCTCTATAAGTTTGAAGTAATGACAACGGAGTGTGAGGTGACTCTTATCACTCTTGATAAAAGTAAAGCTGATGCTTGCGCTAAGGCAATTCTAAGTGAAGCAAAGCGCTTAGAAAAAAAGTATAATTACTATAATCCTTCCTCGTATCTCTCACAAATCAACCAACGCCAAATTGATAAACTAGATAGTGAAACTAAGTCTATACTACAGCGTGCTTTGCGTTATTATAAACTTACGGATAGGATTTTTGATATCACGGTAGCTACTGTTAAAGATTTATATACACAACTAAAAGATAAAAAAACCTTACATGTAAAGAAAAATGAACTTTTAAAATATGTAGGATGTGAGCATATTAAAATCAAAAAAGAGCGTATCAGTTTTGATAATGAGTTTACAAAAATAGACTTGGGCGGTTTTGTAAAAGAGTTGGCAGTTGATAATGCTATAAAGATTATCAAAAAAGCCAAAATCACTTCTGCTCTTGTCAATTTTGGTGGGGATATTTATGCACTTGGAAGACGAGAAGATGGGAATAAATTTCGAGTAGGTATTAAAAATCCCCGAAATCCTTCTGAACATATTGAATATTTTGAGTTAGAAAATGAGGCGCTTACTACATCTGCTTCGTATGAACGAAATTATAAGATTGAAGATGAGATATATTCTCACATAATCTCTACTCAAAAGAGTGAGAAAGAAGTTGAATCGGTAACAGTTATCTCTAACTCTTGTGTTGAAAGTGGAGTATATTCAACTGCATTGATGTTAAATCCTAAGCTTCAGACAAAGAATCACATATATATTATATAATTCTTTTTATCTATAAACAGGAGGAGAGATGAAATTTTCACATCTACAACAGATCGTTGCTAAGATGCAGAGCTTTCAAAATATCAATGCAATCTATCGAGTCAATGATACTACGATAAAAATTGCTTTTGATAGAGATGATACTCTCTATTTTGATATGCGAAAAGGGGAGCCTTATATCTTTACATGTAAGGATTATAAACGCTCTAAAGTGTATCAGGCTCCTTTTGATATTGTTCTAGCCAAGCAGTTTAACCGTGCCTATATTCATAAAATAGAGCTTTATAATGGGGATAAAATTCTGCGTATTCATGCCTCGCTTAGTAGTGCCTATAAAGAGTCTTCTGCAATTTTACAGCTAGAATTTACAGGCAAAACAGCGAATGTTATTATTATAGACAGTGATGATAGAGTCCTTGAA
>JAYEPE010000029.1:0-24199 GCA_034723735.1 Campylobacterota bacterium
TGGATGACTCTTTTGATGTTGATAATGGATATACAGGTACAGTTACAAACTTAACTGTTATGCAAACAGAGCCAGGTGCAGCACTTGTTGAGATGACAAATAGTGGTGATGCTTCAATTGTACGTACAGATGTAACAATTGATGGTTTTACAATGACTGCATCAGCAAACCAGAAAAAAGAGGGTGGTCTTTACTTCAAAGATGCAGATGTAACAGGAACATTTAAAAATGGAACTATTGATATGTCAGCTTCAACAGCGGCAGACGGCGCATTACATAACAGAGATGGCAAAGCACTTGTAGAGACTCCAACGCTTACAGGTCTTAGTGTAACAACTAATGCAGCGGGTCTTATTACTGGTGATGTAGCAGGTCAAGCAATACTTCAAGATGCTTGGGATAGTGGTGCTGGTAATAGCAGTAACTAAATAAAAATAGAGGTTTTTCCTCTATTTCAAACTTTATTATCAGCTATCTCTAGAGATTCTAAGAATTTTTAGAGATAGCTTTTTTACTTTATATTTTAGGATTATCATATATGAAACACATTGTCTTACTTCTAGCATTAAGCGTGTATCTTTTTGGAGCACTTCCTACAGGAGAGCTTTCACTTTATCTTTTAAAAGATGGTAAAGCTCTCTCAAATCAAGAAGTTGTTATTTTTAAAAAAGAGAATCTCGCAGAGATTGGTGAAAATGGCACTTTTAATAAACATGCAGAGTTTAAGAGTGACGAAGATGGCTACTTTCAAGCAATTTTACCCAAGGGCTTTTATCAACTACAGCTAGTTGCAAAAGAAAATGCTACTCCTATCGCTTATATGAAAAAGAATTTTACTATTAATCCTAATAAAGAGACACAAGTTATTGTCTCTCTAAAAGAAGATAATACTCTTGCTTTTATGGATATAGAGTCGGCTAAATATGATGATAGCATTGAAAAAGAGGATGAGAATTTAACAAGTAAAGAGAAGGGAAAAGTTTTACTTACCCTTATCTCATCTGAGGACAATAAGCCGATCAAAGGGGCGCGTGTTTTTGTAAAAGGAACGAATACAGATTTGAAAAGTAATGAGAAGGGTGAAATTCTTGTAGATTTAAATGAAGGTGAAAAGACATTTTCAATTATTCACAGTTCTTATAGTACACAGACAATTCAAATTGAGGTAAAAGCAAAAGAGCAAGTTTTACAAACTGTTCAACTCTCCCCAGCCGCTATGGAGCTTGATGAGTTTATCGTTTTAGCACCTCATGTAGAGGGTTCTATTGCAGCCTTAATCGCTGAAAAAAGAGATGAAAGTACCATTGCTGATATTTTAGGCTCTGCGGAGATGGCTAAAAAAGGTGACTCTAACGCAGCTGCAGCGCTCAAACGTGTTGCAGGAATCACCCTTGTAGATGGTGGAAATATCTATGTTCGTGGTTTAGGTGAACGTTACTCCAATGTAGAGATGAATTCTATGCCTCTCCCCTCACCAAACCCTGTTCAACGTGTTGTTCCACTTGATATTTTCCCCTCAAGTGTTATTGGAAGTTTAAAGGTACAAAAATCATTTTCAGCTGATATTCCGGGTAACTTTGCTGGTGGGTATATTGATGTAAGAACTAAAAAAGATGTTGTTGAAGACTATGTAAAAGTCTCTACTGCCATTAAAGCGCATGATTCATCTTTAAATGGTACTCAGGGAAATTATTACACAGGTGGAAGTAGTGACTGGACTGGATCTGATGATGGCTCTCGTAAGATTCCTTCTTCTGTTTTAAATCCTGGAAAAGTAGTTGTTGGAAAAGAACCACCACGTTTTGACCCCTATGCCCGTGATGAAAATGGCAATAAGATTTTTACCAAAGAGCAACTTGTTGATATGAGTAAAGATATGGCAAATAGAAAATACAATACTCACAAAGAGAACGTGCCACTAGGTTTTAAAGGTAGCATTGAAATCTCTAAAAAATTTGAGATAGATGATAAAAACAGTATCGGTGTCTTAGCAAACTACTCTTACGATCAAGTCCATGCAAGTATCAATGAAGAGTATTATAAATACGAAATCAATGGTGATGGAACTATTGATGATACACCATCAAATTCTGGAAATATTGAGCGAACCACTTCAAAAATAAAACATGGCGGTATGTTTAATCTAAGTTATAACTATGACGATCTTTTCAAAATCAAATATACTAAGCTCTATCTACACAATACAGTAGAACGCACAAAAGTATCCGATGGAACGATCGGCTCTAACAATGACTTGCAGCGTTTATATACTTTAGAGTGGGAAGAACGTGAACTGGATACCGATCAGATTACGGGTACTTTTAAGTTTGATTTTTTAACCGCACAAACACTCTCTTTTGGTGTAGAAAATGCCAATGCCAATATGTACCAACCAAACAATCTTCGTTATGATTATATAGATTATTCAGGTTCAGGAAAAGAGTATCAACTCAAAACGCTTTCCGCTCAAAATATGATTAATCATAATACAACTCTTGATGATAATTTAAATAGCTATTATTTAAGAGATTTAGCTGAAGTAGATATCTTTAGTGAAGAAGATAGTATTGAAGTAGGTTTAAGCATAACAGACAAAACACGTGAATACCGCTCAAATAAATTTTTCTTAGATGGTGTAAATCAAAGTATCTCAGAAGAAGACCTTCTTAAAGACCCTGATTTTATTATCAATAAATATGTAACAGAAAGTACAGATTCTTATAATGACATGGGGCTGTTAGTAAAAACACTCTTTAGCCCATCTGATTATTATGATGCTGACTTAAAGGATAATGCTTTTTATTTCAAAACTATTTTACACCCTACAGAGACTTTTGAAGTTGGTTTAGGTGTACGTAAGGTGGATTTGAAACAGACACTTCATGAATATACAGTTGATCCTAGTACAGGTCTAGTTATTATTGAAGACAATAGTTTGAACGTAGATAAATGGCTTCCTAATGTTGATTTAAAATATCTCATTGGTGATAACGATCAGTTACGTTTCTCTTTTTCACAAAGTTTTATCTATCCTGATTTTCGTGAGTTTTCTAGCTCTGGATATTTTCACCCCGATGAGATAGCCACCGTCGTAGGTAATCCTAACCTTGTAAGTACGGATGTCACAAGTTATGATGTTCGATATGAGCACTATTACTCACCAACGGAAAGTCTTTCAGGTGCACTTTTTTATAAAAATTTAGATAATCCTATTGAAGATGTTTCACTGCCAACAACATCACTCCCTATCTACTCTTACGCCAATACAGCTCAGGCAATTTTAATTGGAATGGAGCTAGATACCTATAAAAATATGGACTTTATTGATGATGATTTAGAGTTTTATTATCTCTCTGGAAATCTCTCTTATACCCATTCTGATGTTACCTTAACTGATGAGCAGACAGAGCAGTTTACAAGTAATCACCGTACTTTGCAAGGACTTTCTCCTTTTGTAATGAATGCAAGTGTGGGCTATGATAATCAAGAGGGGCGCACAATCAACTTTTCATATAACTACATGTCAAAACGCCTTAGAAAAGTTGGACTGAAAAATGGTCAGCAAGAGTATCCTGACCAATACGAAACACCACCACATCTTGTAGATTTTGTCTGGCAAGAACGTCTAATGGATGGACTTGATATGAAGTTCAAAGCTAAAAATCTTATTGATGGTGAGGTTGTTTGGACTGAGGGTGATAATGTCACTAAACGTTATCATATTGGGCGTTATTATGAGGTGGCTTTGAGTTATAAGTATTGATTCTACTGTAGTAATCTATTGAGATAAGTGCTCCATACTTTATATGCATTTGCTTTAAGATGAACACCATCTATACTATATATAGCCTCTAAGGCACCGCTGTCGCTCAAATATGGATTAAGATCAAGAAAGTCAAAATTTTCTCTTTTTGCAAGATTTTGTAATTTTTTGTTTATGATATCGACTTCATCATTTATAATATGTGATTCAAAAGTATCTTGTGTCACATAAAGAATTGCCTGTATTATAATGCGTAATTTTTCTTGTGTAAAATAATTTACTATCATCTCATAGCGCTGATATACTGCTTCAAGATTTTCCTCTTGTAGTAAATCATTAATACCAATCATAAGACAAATACTTGAAACACCCTCAAGCTCAATACTTTCAAGACGATAATAAATTCCGTATGTTGTCTCGCCATCGGCACCTAGATTGATGATATCTTGCCGATTTAGCATCTGATTCCAGTTATTTCGAAATGTTAAAGAATCTCCTAGCATAATAATATTGCTCAAAACTAACCTCGCTTGCTCGTGAAAATTAATTATCTGTTGAAGAGAAACGCACTCTTAGGCGACTTGATTCAGATTCTTTAAGTTCAAAGTGATTCTCTTTTTCAAAATTATTATGCACAGAAATTACTCGATATTTTCCTTCTGGAAGTGCTCTTATGCATGATTTTCCTTTCTCAGACCAGCATGAGGCGATACGTTTGGATGTATCTTGCTCATAAATAGTATGTAAAGTCTTTACTTCATCGTTTCTCACCCGTGCTATGATTTCAATCTTCGCCATCACTCCCATATAAACATCTATTTTATTGAGCTTTCTGGCTGTAACCTCAATATCACGCTCATTTATTAAACCAGCAGACTTAGATCTATGACGATATTCTCTGCTTGGTCTATCTTTTTCAGATTGAATTTTCTCTACAAGTTTATTAAAAGCATGATTGAATTCTTCTGCATTGGAGGCAAAAAGGTATTTTCCACCCGTAATATCTGCAATACATCGAAGTTGCTCCGCCTCTTTATCATACACATCAAAGCCAATAACATGGACTTTAAAATCCAAGCCTCTCTCTGCCATAATCCGAGCGGTATTGCATGGATTAACACGACAGGCATCTTGTCCATCACTTATTAAAAGGAGGGTTGCTTTTTTATCATTATTTTCCAAGGCTTTAGCTGCATTTTTTAAGGCATGGGCTAAAGATCCTTGTGCTTTTGGATTTATTGCTTTTAATTTTTTAAGCATTTGACTCTCATCAAACAGCCCAAGGGGCATAATGATTTCACTACCTTTGCATCGTTCAAGATTATTATGTCCAAATACAATAAGCCCAAGATTCACATCTTCTTTCCAGTTCGAGATATTATTGACAAGAGTCTCTTTTGCTATTGTAATCTTATCTCTACCCTCTATTTGCCCCCACATACTTCCAGAAGCATCTAGTATCAACATGACTTGAGGAGAATTTTGTGCATAAAGAGTAGCTTGAAGTATCCATAAAAAAAGAGTAGATAAAAGAATTTTTTGCATTGCTTGTGCTCCTGAGTAAAATTAAAAAGTATTATATACAAAAAAGTTGTCAAATCTTTTGATTAATCATTTCTAAAGCATCTTTGAGTACAATCGCGCATTATTTATATGTAAAGGCTCACAATGGTTGATGTTTTAGTCATCGGAGCAGGAGGGGCAGGGCTTGTAGCCGCACTTCATGCCAAAGCTTCAGGTGCTAGTGTTAAGGTTATTAGCAAATCCTATCCAACACGTTCACAAACCTGTATGGCGCAAGGGGGCATTAACGCAGCCCTCTCTCATGCGGATATCGATAATGTAGATATTCACATCGAAGACACCCTCAAATCATCTCAAGGCTTGGCATCAATAGAGGCTATTGAAATGCTTTGTCGTGAAGGTGTTGAAGCTGTGCAGTGGCTTGACCGCATTGGAGTACCCTTTAGTCGAACCGAGGATAGTGAAATTGCCCAACGTCGTTTGGGTGGAGCAACACATGCACGTGCCTGTTATGCTCAAGACTATACAGGTTTAAAAATTCTTCATACACTTTATGATCAGTGCAACAAAGAGGGAATCATTTTTTACAATGAGCGCTATTTACTCAATCTTATAAGCGAAGACAATTATGTCGGCGGTGCCACAGCTTTAAATATTAAAACTGGTGAGATTGAAAGTTATAGAGCAAAAAGTGTTATCTTAGCTACGGGAGGCTATAGCCGTATCTATGGCAAACACTCTACTAACGCTACAGGCTCTACAGGTGATGGTATCGCCGCAGCCATTCGTGCAGGAGCCAAACTTAGTGATATGGAATTTGTTCAGTTTCATCCTACCGCACTTAAAAACTCTTCGATACTAATATCTGAGAGTGCAAGAGGAGCAGGAGGATATCTACTCAATAAAAAAGGCGAACGTTTTACTGATGAGTTAGCCCCACGTGATAAATTATCACAAGCCATTTTAGAAGAGATTGAAAATGCTACAGGTGAAGTTTTCTTAGATATTCGCCATCTCGGAGAGCACTTTATTGATGAAGAGTTACCTCAAGAGCGAAAATTAGCCAAATTATATGAAAACATTGACCCTGTTCATGACATTATCCCTATTAAACCTGTAGCGCATTACACTATGGGTGGTATTGCAGTTGATAACACCTCTCAAACGGCTCTCAAAGGTCTGTTTGCTGTAGGTGAGTGTGCTAACCATAATGTTCATGGTGCAAACCGTTTGGGAGGAAATTCTCTCTTAGAACTTATTGTTTTTGGAAAACAAGCAGGGTGTAATGCATCGCAATATGCACAAAATAGTAAGCTTACATGTAAAGATACAAGCCAACTAGAAGATGATAAAAATTACATTTCAAAACTTTATAAATCAAGTAATACAATTGATTTTTATGAACAACGTGCCAAAATGGGAGATATTTTTTATCAATATGCTGGTATTAAGCGTAATGAAAAAGATCTAACACGCGTTTTAGATGCTATGCATAAGATGCAACTTGATTTAGCACTCATGGGACCTAAAGACTCATCAAAAATTTATAATACAGATCTTATGGAATTTATAGAGTTTAGTAATATGGTGCAACTTGCTGAAATTGTTGTGCATTGCGCTATCAATCGTAGTGAAAGTCGTGGTGCACATTTTCGCTCTGATGCACCTGAGAAGGTTGATGAACACTTTAAAACCCATACAATAATCTATCAAAAAGAGGGTATGTTAATGACCCAATTTAGTGTAAAAGGAGAGTAGATGCACTTACATGTAAAGCGTTTCAAGAGTGAATCTCAAAGTAATGAAACAACTAGCTATGATGTGCCCTCAAACGACAGTACCCTCTTAGCACTTTTGCAAGAGATTAAAACTACCCAAGATACGACACTAAGTTTTTCTTCAGATTGTCGCTCATCTGTATGTGGTAGTTGTGCTATGCGTGTTAATGGTGTTGAAGTTCTCGCCTGTGCCTATAAGCCAAAAGATGGTGATGTAGTTGAGCCTTTGAAAAATCTTCCCCTTGTCAGAGATTTAGTTGTTGATATGGATAGGGCATTATCATTTAATACCCAAGCACATGCTTATAGCAGTGAAAATAGCGAAAACATCAAGGTCTCACAAAATGATGAGAAGCGTAATGAGATACAAAGTGACTGTATTTTGTGTGGCTCATGTTATAGTGCTTGTCCTGTTTATGCGGTAAATGAAAATTTTATTGGACCCTTTGCGCTGACACGAAATTGGCGTTATGTTACTGATGCTCGTGAGCAAAATATTGTAGATAAGATTAATGTTATTCAAACAAACGGTATCTGGGATTGTACACTTTGCAATGAGTGTGTACCAGTTTGTCCTCAAGCAATCGCACCCAAACAAGATATTGTGATGTTGCGCACAAAAAGTGGAGTAATGGGACATATGGATCCTAATATGTTTGGCGGTGGTTTTGATTTTGGAGCACCAACGTTTTAACTCATAAGCACTCTTTGGTTATACTTGTTTTAAAATAAAACACTAAGGTTCTGTTATGGCCAAAGAACACTCTTTTGATATTTCTGCAAAAATAAATCTTCAAGATTTTAAAGATGCTCTTAATCAAGTTGAACGCGAAGTAAGTAATCGTTATGACTTTAAGGGAACAACTTATGATATTAACTACCGTGAAAATGATAAAGTTCTTGTCTTGGTAGCCTCAAGCGATAATAAACTCGAAGCTCTAGTTGATATTCTTATCGCCAAGCTTTTAAAACACAAGCTCTCTTCAAAAGTTCTTGATGAGCTTCGTGTTGAAGATTCTAGTGGCGGTACACGAAAAGCAACTTATAAAGTAGTAGATTATATTGAATCTAAAGAGGCAAAAAAAATTACTGCTGATATAAAAAAGATGAAGCTTAAAGTCACAGCGCAAATTGAAGGTGATAGTATCCGTGTTAAGGGCAAAAACCTTGATGACCTTCAAAAAGTTATCGCTGAAATTCGCTCTAGTGAGTGGGAAGCACCTTTAGTTTTTGAGAATATGAGATAAGAATGACAAAAATGACTATAGCCCAAGCGGCAGAACATTATAAGGTCTCAAAAGAGGCTATCCATAACCGTATTCGTAGAGGTTCGCTTAGCAGTGTTATTGAAAATGGCGTTAAATATGTTAGCGTTGTTGCAGCTAAAACAGCAGAAACAAAACATGCAGATCAGCGTTATTATGACTATATAGAAGAAGAAAATAAACGTCTTCATGAGCGTGTAAATAAGCTTGAAAATGAGACAACATCACTGCGTGATAAGCGTGAAGCTTCTCTTGTTGCTGAGAGAGAAAAGATTGAACAGATTTATAAAGAGCGCGATGAACAACTGCGTAGTGTCTTACATGTAGTAGCTTCAAAGTTTTTAACTGCGCAAAATATGGATCAAGTTATTGATGATGCGGTTAGTAGTAATGAGACTAGTGAGGATGCAGAAGTGATTTCAGAAGCACCTATAAAAGCCTCAAAAGAAGAGAATGACCTTATCTCTTTAAAAGAATTTTTAAAACTCAAAGAGTATAGTAAAAAGAAATCTAAAAAAATTAAACTACGTTTTGAAAAGAAAGTTCATAATGATAGCCGAATTTTTTTAGTAAAAGAAAAAATATTTATACGCCCAAATAGCTTTGATTATAGTGATTTTCTCTGATTTGACGTATTTATCTTCGAGAAGTAGGGTGTCTAGGCTTATTTTTATGAAGTCGTTTAAAACAGCTTTGACAGATTGCAAACTTAGAGTTAAGCGGTAGCGGTTTGGAGCACTCTCTGCATCGTGGCACAAAATGACTCTCCTTGAGAGAGTTCTCTATAAAACGATTCAGTGCAGTCCGTGTTTGTCGTGCTTTTTGCGTATCTAAAAAGAAATCCCCAAATCGGTAACTCAACCACAAATAGAGCGAAACCTCTTTTACGCGGTCTTCTACATGTAAGAGTTCATCCATGCTTTGTGCAAAATCACCTAGTGCATCAGGAGTTAAAAAACTTACAATCTCATTTTTCTCTAAAAGTCTAACGTAACGCTCATAAGCTTCCATAATATAAGGAGAACGTGTTGTAAGTGGGGCAGTTGCAAGATTGAATTTTGTTCTTAAGTCCAGTTCATGTCTATCAACAATCTCTGCAGCTTCTAACATTCCTTCGAGATTTGTCGCACGAAAAGGGCCATCAAATTTCATATTTTTTACAAAAAACTGCAAGATTTCTGTAAGTGAATTTTCTTCAAGAATACCACCTACAAGTTTGATATGTTCTAAATTTGCCATCACATTAAAAGGAATATTTATGTGATGAGCAGGTTTGTCATAGTGCTTATGAATGATTTTTAATACATCTTTTTGTAAAGCACCTACATAGCCCGCTTCACTCATTCCATAGCGCCCGGCACGTCCAGATATCTGCTGAATTTCTGAGGGGGTAAGTTCCCTTTGATTCTCTCCATCAAACTTATCTGCCTTGGAAAAAAGTATAGTTTGAATAGGAAGGTTTAAACCCATAGCAATAGCATCAGTAGCTACTAAGATGTCAGTTTCACCCTCACGAAAACGCCTCGCTTCTTCACGACGAACTTCAGGTGAGAGGTTTCCATAAACAACACTAACTTTGTGTGTACGTGAGAGTTGTTGTTTGAGTTTGAGAACATTTTTACGCGAAAAGGCGATAACGGCTGTTTTGCTCTGTATCTCTGCTATAGGGGTAGCATAATGCATAAGATGAAGTGGGTTTTTACGTTCAAACTCTATAATCTCAAGCTCCTCACCTAAATACTCAGCAAGGGCTATAATGGCATCTTTTGAATTAGGAGAACCTGTCATAATAATCTCTTTAGCAGGTGCACCAATAATCGCATTTGCCCATGCCCAGCCACGGTCTCTATCATCAATCATCTGTACTTCATCAATCACACAGACATCAACATCAATCTCAAAGCTAAGCATCTCAATGGTTGAACTGATATGAGAAGCCTCATCATTTATAATCTGCTCCTCACCTGTAATAAGTGAAGCATCTAAGCCCTCTTTTTTTAAATCTTCATAGCCCTCCAAGGCTAAAAGACGTAAAGGAGCAAGATAGTATCCCGTATCAGCTTTTTTAAGAGTTTGCATCGCTTGATAAGTCTTTCCGCTATTTGTTGGTCCGATATGCAAGATAAGCTTCCGTCTCATCTCACGTGCTAGGGGAAAAAGATTTTTAAAATCACGAATGGTTCTTGCTAGGAGTTCTTGTTTTTGACGTTTATATAGAAGTGTTTGAATCTTTTTTGTGAAACTATAAATGACTTTACGTTTCATTTTTGCAGAGATAGATAAGTTGCGATGAATCAGAGGTAATAACTCTTCATAAACACTTTTATAAATTGCTTCATCGCTAAGCTGTAAGAGACGAGCACTACTCTTACATGTAAGAATTAAATCATCAAGTTCTTCATAAAAATGTGTATTGGCCGTTTTGGATTCTCTCTCAAGAAACGTGTTTAAATGAAGCTCTTTCTCTTCCCAAAGAGATTCTAAAAAAGTCTCTTTTTCTATAGAGAGTGTTAGTGTATATTGAATAGCTTTATCACTAAAAGGAAGCGTCTCTTCTTGATTTACATAGAGAAATATTTCATGATCACTTTGTGTTAGCATCTCAAGAGAGATATAGTTTTTTATAATCTCATTTAAGAGAGTATTATTAAGTTCAGGATATTTTCCCTGTGAAAGAGGAGGCAACTGTTTTAAGGCACTAACAATCTGTTTGGGAGACAGATAACGATGCTCATGCTCCGTTATATCTGATAAAAAAGCTTTTATTGTTTTAGTTTTGAGATTTATCTGCTCTTTTTTAAGTTCTGATATAAGAGCAATAATATCTTCTTCATCATTATCAAAAAGATAATCATAAGAGAAGCGGCGTGTTTTAAGAGTATGAATTTTCTTAAAATTTGTATCAAAGAGCCCATAATCAAACGAGGCATTAAACTCAAAACGGTCTTCTATATCAAAAATCCCCTCTAAAGATTTTTCAAGAGCAAACTTTTTCTTTTCAAAACGAAAATGCTTCAGAGAAGATTCCATTTTACAAAGCGTGATTTTTTTGCTACGTATTCCTATGAAAGCACTGTAGAGATGTGCTTCTTCCTCTTTAGAGACTTGAAGCTCTTGTATAAGTTCATGAATGAGATCCTCGCGCTCAATAGAGGGTTTCTTTACATGTAAGGATGGATAAATCTTATTTTCAGCCTTAAAAAAACTGATAATATGAGACCTTATACCCATATCACCTTCAGACCAAAGTCGTCTAAATAGTCGAATAAGCTGAGGTTTATCAAGTGAGTCAGGAATGAGACCTAAGGTCTGAGTGAGCGCAATGAGAGTAGCAGAGTTGACACGCTCAATCCCCTCATCAAAACCATCCCCATCAAAGTAGTGTCGTATTTTTTGATTAATTTTAGATTGCTTCTTTTTGGCCATACGAAATAGTATCGAAATATAGGCAAAAAGTTAATATGAAAATAGTTTAAAAGTGGGAATATATAAGCGGGATGTGCATACAATAACCCAAATAGACAAAAAGGATATTTTATGCATATAATATCAGCAACACAGATCAAACAAAACTCTACTAGGCTTCCTGATGAATGGACGCAAGAGGAGTATTTACGTGCAAAAGAGATACTTGAAGCCTCAGGCACTGCTATTATTTTTGTTGATACCATCCTTGCTCCTCTTGGAAAAGAGAGCTCAGTGACTTATAATCCTTATGAACTCAAAAAATATCCTGAGGGTTCAGTTTTTCTTTTTTATTGTGATAGTGGCAAAGCGACAAAAGAACGTTTAGATGAATATCGAAAAAAGTTGCCTGGGTATCACTGTATCTCTTTGCATGGTGGACGAGGCTACTGGCGAACAAATATGATGCTACTCGATGATTGATACGAAGAATTTGCAAAGAGCTGTGCTTGATTTTATTGAGTGTTTAGATCAAGAGCGTTTTTATGATGCTCATGAAGCTTTGGAAGTGTTGTGGTTTCCTCTGCGGAAAAATCCTAGTGATGAGGTAAAATTATTGCGGGGATATATCAACGCTTCTGTTAGTTTTGAACTCTATAAAAAAGGACGTTTTAGCTCTTGCGAAAAAGTTTGGAAAAATTTTATAAAATATCAGTGTTTAGTTGATACAATGCCACTAGAACATCGGGTGCATTATAAAAATGCAGAAATTTATATATTAAAAATAAGGGATACAATTGAAAAAAATAGTAGTTCTATCACTAGCGACAGCTTTGATGCTAAATGCAGCAGATGATATAGAAAAAAATGAGTTTAAAACACATACCGAGTTAAGCTATGTAGAGACTCAAGGAAATACAAATACAGCAGCTTTCTCTTTAGATTTTATGGGAAAAAAGACTTGGGATAAACACTCTGTTAAATTAGATTTTGATGCGCTTTATGGAACTGATGCTGATGTTGAAACAAAAAATAAAATTATTACTGAATTTAATTATGACTATCAATTTGCAAATCACTTCGCAATCAACTACCTTATTGGATACAAAAATGATAAGTTTTCTGGTTTTGAGTATCAGTTTTATACGGGTCTTGGTATAAAGTATATTGTTTTAGATTCTCAAACTCATAAGCTCAACTTTCAGGGAAATATTCTTTACAATATGGATGAGACTATGGATGAATACTTTGATGCAAATGGAGATGAGATAGAATATCCTTATGCCGATGGTACTGCAGGTTCTACAGTAGTTAAAGGTATATCAGAAGATTACTATGGTTATAGTTTAAAGGCTGATTATGCATGGCAAATAATGGAAAATCTAAATTTTATTCAAGAGCTGAGTTATAGAAATGGTTTTGATGACCACGATAACTATTTTGCTTTTTCTAAAACAGGAATTGCTGCAAAAATCAGTGATATGTTCTCTATGGGTGTAAGCTACAAAATAGATTATACTAATCTTCCTCCTGCTGATAAAGAGTATTCTGATCGTACTTTTATGACTTCATTGATTATAGACTATTAATTTTGATTTCTTAGAGCTTAAGAAAGATGCTCTAGCTTAGAAAAAGTCTTCTAAGCTAGGAGAGCTAAAATGAGGGAATTACTTCTTTTTATCATCTTTTAGAGGAAGAACAAGCATATTGTAGTAGCGACCTTCTAAGCGCGGAGGTTTATCCATCGTTCCAAGGTCTTCTACCATTGGCCATACTTTTAACAATACTTCACGCGCAGCTTCAGGGTGAGCCATCTCGCGACCACGTAAGAAAACACGGAATTTTACATGTTTCCCTGCCGATAAAAATTCACGAGAATGTTTGATTTTATAACTAATGTCATTATCAGCAATTTTAACAGACAACTTAATCTCTTTGAGTTCAATTTTAGTCTGGTTTTTACGCTGTTCTTTTAGTTTTTTCTCTTCTTGGTATTTAAACTTACCATAATCCATAATCTTTGCAACTGGCGGTTTTGCCGTTGGTGCGATTAAAACGAGATCGAGTCCCAATTCATTGGCTTTATCCATTGCTTCATTTGTGGAAATAATACCAAGTGATTCTGCGCCATCTACATTACAGCGTACCTCAGCGACTCGAATATCGTCGTTCATTATAGTGCGGTCTTTTTTACTCAAAAATTTACCTCGTTGATTTTTTTCGCAATCTCAGTAAGAAATTCTTCCTCACTTAGATTGTATTGTTCTCTAGTTCGACGATCACGAACGGCGATATTTTGGTTTTCAACCTCTTCATCGCCAATGACTATAATCATCGGAACACGCCCTTTTTCTGCTGTACGAATACGTTTGTTAAGACTTTCATTCTTAGCAAAAATCTCCGAATCAGCACCAATATCCAAAAGTTTATCGGATAATTCTTTAGCATAAGCTTGGTGAGGCTCTGCAATAGGAATAATTGCTACTTGTGTAGGAGCAATAAACATTGGAAACTCTCCGGCGTAGTGTTCTGTTAAAATTCCAATAAAACGCTCAAATGAGCCAAGTATTGCTCTATGAATCATTACGGGTTGGATTTTATCATTACCTTCCGCTGTATATTCTAACTCAAAACGCTCTGGTAAATTAAAATCTAGTTGGATTGTTCCACACTGCCACTCACGCCCAATAGCATCAGTAATTTTGATATCAATTTTAGGACCATAGAAGGCTCCACCACCCTCATCTATCTCATAAGGAAGTCTGTTTTTATCCATTGCATTTTTAAGTGCATCAGTTGCTGTATCCCAGATAGCGTCATCACCAACTGCTTTTTCAGGTTTTGTAGAGACCATCATCTTGTAATCAAATTCAAAAGTACTCATGATTTTATCAACAAAATCAACTACTTCAATAATCTGCTCTTCAATCTGATCAGCTGTACAAAAGATATGCGCATCATCTTGAGTAAATTCACGAACACGGAAAAGTCCATGAAGCGCACCTGTCATCTCATGACGATGCACAACACCGTACTCAAAATATTTAATTGGTAAATCACGGTAAGAGTGAAGCTCATCCTCATAAACTTTTATATGCCCGACACAGTTCATTGGTTTTACACCAAACTCCACATCATCAATGGAAGTGAAATACATATTTTCACCATAGTTCTCATAATGACCTGATGTTTGCCATAGACTTGAGCGTAGCATCTCAGGACCACGAACAGGCTCATAGCCACGTTTGCGGTGTGCTTTAAAAAGAAGATCTTCTAAACGTGCACGAAGACGACCACCAGCAGGAAGCCAAATAGGAAAACCAGCTCCTACCTCTTCGCGAAAAGTAAAAAGTTTCATCTCTTTACCAATTTTACGGTGGTCACGTTTTGCGGCTTGGATTAGCATGTCCATATGAGCTTTAAGAGACTCTTTATCTGCAAAGGCAATTCCGTAGATACGTGTTAGCATCTCATTTTTGCTATCACCTCCTAGATAAGCACCCGCGATTTTAGTAAGTTTGAAAAAACGAATATGGCGAACACTTGGCAGATGAGGTCCACGACAAAGATCTTCAAATTCACCTTGCTTATAGATACTCACTGTATCATCAGGAATTCGCTCCATAACTGCAAGCTTTAGATGATCATCTGCAAATTTCTCTTTTGCCTCATCCATTGTAATTTCGTAACGCTCTATCTCAAACTTTTTCTTAGCGCAATTGAGCATCTCTTTTTCAATACGCTTCAGGTCACCCTCGCCAATCTCTTCTTCAACTTTAAAATCGTAATAGAAACCCTCTTTTACAACAGGTCCAACATAGAACTTTGCATCTGGGTAAAGATTTTTAATCGCTTGGGCCATAAGGTGCGCTGTAGAGTGACGCAGTACCTCTAGCGAAGCAGCAGAGTTATCAAGGGCGATACCTTCACCTTCAATACCTAATGCCGCCGCTGTCTGTAAATCAACAATCTCATCATTGTGTTTTATCGCAATATGATTCATTATATAATATCCTATATAGAAAATTAAATAGTCTTTAAAAACGTTCTGTTTTTATGATTATTTTTGAGAAAAAATCTGCTAATAATACCTAAAAAGCCTTAAGATGGCTAGTGTAGTGTATAATATCTTTCGTGCTTCTACATGATTTGGAAGTATAAATTAAAATATAAAGAATTATCAATGGATATTACAACCTTAGTACTACTAACATTTATTACTGTAGTTGTTATTGTAGGTATCGGCGGTTTTATTTGGGCTGTCAATCAAAAAGATTAAAAGGAAAAATATGTCAGACAAAAGAAAAACGAATGCGGAGCGTATAAAACGAATTGTATCGCTTTGTGAAGAGAATTTTGGTATAGGATCAGTGCGTTTTGTTGGTGTCAAGTATCATCAAAAAATTGGCTGGGTAGCGAAAGTTCAATTTGAAGATTCTGTTTATTTTGGAAATTTAACAGCAGATGGTGATGATGATACTGCAGCACTGCGTAATTTGAAAAATAGAGTTAAAAAAATTATTAAGCGCTATAACACAGTTTAAAATTGCATCATAGGTATAAGTTATTTAAGTTATAATCGCTAAAAATATTTAGGATATAACTTGAAAAAATTTCTATTACTACTTTTAACAATTAAACTATTAAGTGCCAATGATGCAGTGCATGAGTATGCCAAAAGTGAGGACTGCAAAGCCTGTCATAGTGGTATTTATAATGAATACTTTGGTTCTATGCATGCTAATTCTACACCTCAAAAAGACCCTATCCATGAATCTGTTTGGAAAAAACATCCGCAAAACATTAAAGCCCAACGATACGGTTGTGGTAAATGCCATACACCTGCTGCAGATAATCTTGATAAGATGATAAGTAAGGGGAAAAAAGCACTTCCTCTACTTGAAAATGAGACCCACCAAGCAGGAATCAGTTGCGCATATTGTCATCGTATTAAATCTATTGAACTGCATAAAAAATCCAATACTAATATCATCTCTAAAGAGGGTAAAAACTATTTTGCTACCCTAAAAGATCATGTCGATTCTCCTTATCATGGCATCGTTACAGAGGGTAATGATCATATGAAAAATGGTAATGTTTGTATCGGTTGTCATTCTCATAAACGTAATAAATGGGGACTCAATGTCTGTTCTACAAATATTGATAATGAGATGGACGGTACAAATTGTGTAAGTTGTCATATGCCAAAAGTCAAAGGAAGTGTTTCAGAATTTAAAGATACGAAAGTTCATGCATTTCATGGTTTTGCAGGATCGCATTTTCACTCAGAGATGTTAGAAAAATATGTGAAACTCTCCGTAACAAAAAAAGCTAAATCTTTTACAGTACTCATTGATAACAAAACAACACATGCCTTATTACTTCACCCTTTACGATTAGCTGTTTTAAAAGTAAATGTTTTGCGAGGCGATAATATGATTGCACTCAAAGATAGAGAGTTCGCACGTGTTATTGGTAAAGATAGCAAACCAGCAATGCCATGGGTCGCAGATACTACTCTTCAAAATACTATGATTCAAGCAAATGAGAAGCGTCAGCTAAAGTATGGTTTTTCACTTCAAAAAGGAGATGTCTTAGATGTAGTTTTAGGATATTATCTTGTTAACCCTAATGTTGTAGAGATGTTAGAACTTCAAGATGAAAAAGTTGCTACAGAATTTCATAAGTTTAAAGTGCAAAGTTTTGAATTTTAGGAGATCTGATGAATATTCTTTTTGTAGCAAGTGAAATTTTCCCTTTTGCAAAAACAGGTGGCTTAGCAGATGTGGCTCAAGCACTTCCTCAAGCTCTTTCAGATGAGCTTGATCTTATCTCAGTAATGCCACTTTATGGTTTTATGAATAGCGCTGATTTTGATAAAGAGACTTTTAGTTTTAGCATAGTTATAGGTGAGGTGTCTTATCCTATTAGCATCTATTGCACGCAAAATAAAAATGTAAAAACCTATTTTATACAAGCACCTCTCTTAAGCACAACACAAAAGCTTTATGGTGATGCGAATGATGATTTACGATTTGGTATATTTTGTGCTGCTATTGTAGAGTTAGCCTTACATGTAAAGGCTGATTTGATTCATCTTAATGATTGGCATACAGCTTTAGTTGCCTTGTTTATTAAAGAACGCTCCCTTGATATAAAAACAATTTTTACAATTCATAATCTTGCATATCAGGGAATTTTTGACTACTCTTCTTTGGAGGAAATGGGTATTGATAGTAAATATTTTACTATGGATGTCCTTGAATTTTATGGTAATGTAAATTTTATGAAAGCAGGTATTGCCCTGAGCGACGCGGTGACAACCGTGAGTCCACAATATGCTAAGGAGATTACCACCAAGGCTTTTGGATGTGGACTTGAAGGTTTTTTACAGCATCATAGAGCAAAACTTTTTGGTATTTTAAATGGTATTGATACCTCTCTTTACAATCCTGAAACGGATAGGGCGTTGCTTGCACGATATAGTAGTAAAAATCTTGAATCTAAATATCATAATAAAATAGCACTCTTAAAAGAAGTTAGACTCAAAGACCCTCGAAAACCTCTTTTTATTATGATTAGCCGACTGGCACATCAAAAAGGTTTTGATCTGCTCTTAGAAGCGCTCAAGCCAATCTTGCAAAAACGACTGAATCTTCTCTTGCTTGTTGATGAAGGCAGTGACTATAAAGCAGATTTAGAAAAACTTGCTACAAAGCATGAAAATTTCACCTTGCTTTTTGGTTATAACGAAGCCTTATCTCATCGTATATATAGTGGAGGTGATTTTTTATTAATGCCTTCACTATTTGAGCCTTGTGGTCTTAATCAGATGATTGCGATGCGTTATGGAACTATCCCTATTGTCCATAGTGTTGGTGGGCTTTTTGATAGCGTTCATGAAGATGAAGAAAAATGTGGACAGGGTATTATCTTTGTAAAACCTACAAAAAAACTCTTTTTAGATGCTATTGAGAGGGCTTTAAAATTAAAACGCAATCGCTTAAAGATGCAAAAAATTATTCATTTTAATATGCAATGCGATTTCTCTTTTGAACATAGTGTGAAAGATTATTTAGATATTTACAATATTGTCTTATAGTATAATTATATTAAGGAATCAAAATTAAATAAAACATCATTCTATCTTGTTCTTTTGCTCCTAGTCAAATGATTTTAATCGTCGCGTAGCTAAGGCTATGCTCCTCATAAAATAATTCGACTAGAAGCAAAATAACATTGCTATAATTTATGTCTTATTTAATTTTGATTCCTAAAAGTTAGAATTGCTAAGCTATCATTAGTTATATTTTAGAGTGAAAATAGAGCTTAAAAGTATTTTGTAATTACTCTGTAACCCGAAAGAGGATAAGATATAACAAAATATGCTTTTTCAAGGACTTTCATGAGTAAAAAACTTAATATTTTATTTGTAGCATCAGAAGTGGTTCCCTTTGCTAAAACAGGAGGGCTCGCGGATGTTTCGGGTGCATTACCTAAAGCATTAAAAGCTTTGGGGCATAATATTATTGTGGTGATGCCACGATATTATCAGATTGACCCAAGTACATTAACTCAGCGAGAGGGTACTTTGGGGGTTCCAATGGGACCTATGGGAGAGCTTTGGGCAGGTGTCCATGAGAGTAAGATCCCAGGTAGTGAGGTGCCGATTTATTTTATTGACCATGAGCAGTTTTTTGGTCGTTCTGGTTTATATGCAGATGATGGTGAGTCGTATGGAGATAATGACAATCGCTTTATTTTTCTCTCCAAAGCATCTTTGCAACTATGTAAGATGTTGGATTTTAAGCCTGATATTATCCATGCTAACGATTGGCATACTGCAGCACTTCCGCTTTTAAGTAAAACTCGATTTGGACATGATTTTGCTGATGCAGCAACAATCTTAACGATTCATAATCTTCAACATCAAGGTAACTTTTTTAAAGGTGGGGTTGATGTGATGGAAGTAGATTGGAACCATTTTAATGCTATGGAGCTTGAAAGTTTTGATCGTCTTAACCTCCTAAAGGGAGGAATTGCTCATGCAGATGCGGTCACTACTGTTTCAAGACGCTATGCCAAAGAGATTCAAACACCTGAATTTGGTTTTGGATTGGATCACCACATTAGAGC
This sequence comes from Campylobacterota bacterium, assembly GCA_034723735.1. Classification (GTDB taxonomy): domain Bacteria; phylum Campylobacterota; class Campylobacteria; order Campylobacterales; family Sulfurimonadaceae; genus S010-53. The sequence continues at coordinate 19,872 of JAYEPE010000029.1, forward strand.
ACACGAATCTAAACTGTATGGTATCTTAAATGGTGTGGATTATGAGGAGTGGAGCCCTGCAATCGATAAGCATCTTCTTGAGACGTTCGATGTAGGTAAGATGAAAGGAAAGCTTACATGTAAACGTGCCTTACAGAAACATTTTGGCTTAGAAGTTCGTGATGATGTACCTCTTTTAGGTTTTGTAGGACGTTTTGCAGAGCAAAAGGGTATTGAGCTTATTGCTGGAACTCTTGATGCTTTAATGCAACAAGATTTACAGATTGTTATGCTAGGTACAGGTGAAAAATGGGCAGAAAGTTATTTTAGCGAAGCTGCGGGTCGTCATAGTGGTAAGTTTGGCTTACATGTAGGCTACTCAGATGCACTTGCACATCAAATTGAAGCGGGTTGTGATATGTTTTTAATGCCTTCACTCTTTGAGCCTTGTGGATTAAATCAAATTTACTCCTTGCGTTATGGAACCTTACCTATTGTCCGTGCCACGGGAGGCTTAGACGATACAATTGAAAATTTCAATGAAGAGACCTTGTCTGGAAATGGATTTAAGTTTGACTGGGCAACTCATGACGCGCTCTATCAGACGGTTGTTTGGGCAATAAATGTTTATCATAAAAATCCAGAAGCCTTCAAAACTATGCAAAAAAATGCGATGCAGATGCACTTTGGTTGGGACGATGCAGCTCGTGCCTATGAAGATGTATATAATTATGTGATAACCAAGCGACGTGTTGGTCGCTTACAATAAAGGAATATATTATGCCATATCCTATTTTTCACGATGTTACACGTTTTAGTGAACTTGATATTTATCTTTTTAAAGAGGGTTCTCACACAAAGCTTTATGAGCGTCTTGGATCGCATCAGATGGAGCGCTATGGAAAAAAAGGTACCTATTTTGCGCTCTGGGCACCTAATGCAAATATGGTTTCGGTACGTGCCGATTTTAATAATTATGATATGCACTCACATGTTTTAAAATGTCGTGAAGATGATTCTGGAATTTGGGAAGGCTTTATTGAAAATGTTGATTTAGGTATGACCTATCGCTATCATATTTTAAGTGATACTATAAATGCCAATGCTGATAAGTCTGACCCGTATGCTTTTTATGCTGAGGTGGCACCGAGTTCAGCATCTCGTGTTTGGGATATTGAAGGGTATGAGTGGAATGATGATGCTTGGATGAAGGGACGTCATAAAAATAACTCCCATAAAGCCCCTATCTCTATTTATGAAGTGCATTTAGGCTCTTGGCGACGCAAAGTTGAAGAAGGTAATCGCTTCTTGAGCTATAGAGAGTCTGCTATAGAGTTAGCAGAGTATCTATGTCATATGAATTTTACACATATTGAGATCTTACCTGTTACGGAGTATCCTTTTGAAGGTTCATGGGGATATCAGGTAACGGGCTATTTTGCTCCAACAGCGCGGTATGGAACACCTCAGGATTTTATGTATTTTGTAGATGTGATGCACAAATATGGTATTGGAGTTATCTTTGATTGGGTACCTTCACACTTTGTAACCGATGGACATGGTCTAATGAATTTTGATGGAACCTGTCTGTATGAGCATGAAGATCCACGTTTGGGCTACCATCCGCAATGGGGAAGTGCAATTTTTAATTATGACCGTAATGAAGTGCGTGCCTTTTTGATTAGCTCGGCAATGTTTTGGCTTGAAAAATATCATATTGATGGTATTCGTGTTGATGCGGTTGCCTCAATGCTCTATCTTGATTTTGGACGCGAAGATGGGGAGTGGCTTGCAAATGAGCATGGAGGTAATGAAAATCTTGGTGCAATCAAGTTCCTTAAACAGCTTAACACAAGCGTATATGAAGAGTATAGTGACATTATGATGTTTGCTGAAGAGTCAACAGCATTCCCAATGGTCAGTCGTCCTGTTGATAAAGGAGGACTCGGATTTGGTTATAAATGGAATATGGGTTGGATGCATGATACGCTGAAATATTTTAAAATTGACCCAGTTCACCGACAATATCATCACAATACCCTGACATTTAGCTTTGTTTACATGTATAACGAGAATTATGCCCTGCCGCTGAGTCATGATGAGGTAGTGCATATGAAAGGCTCACTTATCAATAAAATGCCTGGGGATAATAATCAAAAATTTGCACATTTACGCTCTATGTATGCGCTGATGATGGCGCATCCAGGTAAAAAACTTCTCTTTATGGGCGGTGAATTTGCCCAATTTGCAGAGTGGAATTATGAGCAGAGTTTAGATTGGCATCTGTGTGAGCAAAAAGAACATCAAGGGGTGCAAAACCTTCTAAAAACCCTCAATCAGCTCTATAAAGATGAACCAGCACTATACAAAAATGATACCGAAGCCAAAGGTTTTGAGTGGATTGATGAAAATGATAATGAGGCAAATGTTATCAGTTTTATGCGAAAGGGTAATGGCAAAGATAAACCTATTATTGTTATCTGTAATTTCTCTGATCAAATCCATGAAGGCTATAATATAGGCGTACCTACACGAGGAAGCTATAAAGAGATTTTTAACTCCCAAGCATTAGAGTTTGAAGGCTGGAATATTACAAATCCAGAACCATTAAAAACAGTGACTAAGCTGTGTCATGGACGAAAAAATACCTTACATGTAACACTTCCGCCTCTTGGCGTTGTCTATCTTAAAAGAATCTAGTTGGGTATGAAAAAACTCTTTTGTGCCACCTTTGAAGGACTCGAAGCGAAGATTGTGAGTGTGGAAGCAACACTTACAAAAGGGCTTCCTAGTTTTAATATCGTAGGTATCGCATCTCAGTCTATTAGCGAGTCAAAAGAGCGCGTAAAGTCTGCGTTGCTGAGTAATGACTTTAGTTTTCCTCCAAAGCGTATCACCATAAATCTCTCTCCTTCAGATCTTAAAAAAGAGGGGAGTCAATTTGATTTAGGAATTGCCTTATTGATTGCGCTCAATGCGAGTGATATTAAGCTGGATAATTACGCCGTCTTTGGCGAGTTGGGACTTGATGGGAGTGTCAAAGAAAATGGCTTGCTATTTGCACTTATCCTCTCTCTTGCTAATCAAGGCTTGATAAGTCAGGCTGTTGTACCTTTTGAGAGTTTAGATAAGCTTTCTAATATCCCTCATGTTACATTTTTTGGTGTAAAGCACTTTAATGAAGCGCTGTCTCTCTTTAAAGAGGGAAGTCAAGCCTTTACATGTAAGCCAAAGGCTATTGATTATCCTGCTTTACATGTAAAGGGTAGTGCTTATTATTTTCAAGAAAATTATCCACATGATTTTAAAGAAGTACGTGGGCAAGACCTTGCGAAGCGTGCCGCATTGATTGCTGCATCGGGAATGCACAATATCTTACTTGAGGGCTCACCTGGAAGTGGAAAATCCATGATAGCCAAACGCCTAAGATATATCTTGCCTCCAGTCTCCTCACAAGAACTTCTTGATATCGCAAAACTTGAAAGTTTTGATGGCAAAGAGCCCCAATTCTCACCCCTTCGTCCTTTTCGCTCTCCACATCACTCTTCTACGCCAGCGAGTATTTTTGGAGGAGGTTCACAAAATGCCAAAATTGGAGAAGTAGGTTTAGCTCACAAAGGTATTTTGTTTTTTGATGAGCTTCCGCATTTTTCTAAAGCTGTTCTTGAAGCACTTCGCGAACCTCTTGAAGATCGTCATATTCGCATCTCAAGAGTCAATTCCAAAATTACCTATGAGACAGACTTTCTATTTATGAGTGCTATGAACCCTTGCCCTTGCGGTAATTTATTGCATTCACATCTGGAGTGTCGTTGCAGTGATTTAGAAGTGCAACGCTATAAAAACCGTCTCTCTGAGCCTTTTTTAGATCGTATAGATCTATATGTGCAGATGCAAAATGTAACTCCCGAAGATAAATCGAGTGTAGATTCTAAAAGCTTACATGTAAGAGTCAATCAAGCCTATACTAAACAGATGGCACGGGGGCAAAACTGCTTAAATGGTTCTCTTGAAGAGAGCGATATTGATAAATTTTGTGCTTTAGAAGATAGTGTTCAAGCTATTTTAGACCAAGCTATCATGCGCTTTTCACTCTCTTTTCGTAGTATCAAAAAAATTCAAAAAATTGCGCGCACTATTGCTGATATTGAATCAAGTGATCAAATCAAGAAGCCTCATCTTCTGGAAGCTTTGAGTTATCGTCGGCGTTAGGTTGGCAAATAACAAAAAACTGCCATGCTGATGGTCCCTATCTCAGTTAGAATTTCTGTCTTGGTGCATTATTGTACATGTCTTTTAATATTTCAAATACGAGGTGAACCCTATACTAGAAGGTTTTCCCCCAACAT
>JAYEPE010000030.1:0-5780 GCA_034723735.1 Campylobacterota bacterium
AGTAATAGCAATAATTGGTAATGTAGTGTATCCCAAATCTTCTCGTATTATCTTTGTTGCCTCATATCCATTCATTACAGGCATATTAATATCCATGAGTACTAAACTTATCTGATTATTTTTTCTTAAGATATCGACAGCTTCTTTTCCATTATTGGCAATAATTAGATCAATACCACTATTTTCAAGCAATCCTAGAATAACAGCTTGATTAATTTTATTATCTTCTGCTAATAAAATACTACGCGTGGCAATATGCCCAGAGCTATCATCAATTATAGATTCAGTTTCCGATTTTGCTAAGTTTTTATCACTATAGCTTCCTAAAATAGCTCTATAGACCATCTCTTTAGTAAAAGGTTTTTCTAATCGAGCATCAGGAACAAGACCATTATAATATTCATCATTTTCAAACTCAAAGACACTCTCTAATATGATTATTTTTATCTGTTTATAATATGGGATTTTCTCAGCAGAACAATGCAATAGCATCTCACGTTCAATATAAATACTAGCAAATTTATTAGCCTCAATCAAGGCTTCTGCCTCTTCAATTGTCGATGCTAGAACACAATCATAAGAAAAAGAGCTTAAAATTTTAGATAAAGCACTAGAAGTACTACTATTTTGATTGATTATCAATACTTTTTTATTACTTAAGATACTTGAAGGCAACTCGAAATTTTCTATTTCCCTATTGCCTATAGCTTCAAATTCAACACTAAAGCTAAAATGACTTCCACTGCCATATTCACTTTCTACTTCAATATCTCCTCCCATCAATTCAACAAGCTGTTTTGAGATACTTAGACCAAGTCCCGTACCACCATATTGTCTATTAACAGAGCTATCAGCTTGAGCAAAGGAGTCAAATAAACGTCTTAAGTCTTCATCTTTAATACCAATACCCGTATCAATAACTTCAAATTTTATAATCTCTTTTATAGCAGAAATTTCTTGGGTGCGGATACGCAAATTAACTTCACCCTCATTAGTAAATTTAATGGCATTGCTCATTAAGTTGATAATAATCTGTCCCAAACGAATCGGGTCACCTCGGAAAGTAGAAGGAAGATTTTGCTCAATATCAAAGATAAGTTCTAGATTTTTCTCTTTAGCTTTACTGCCAATAATATTTGAAACATTATTCAAAACGCTGCTAAGGCTAAAATCAATATTTTCAATATCAAGCTTACCTGCTTCAATTTTAGAAAAATCCAAAATATCATTTATAATACCTAGAAGTAAATTACCTGAAGTGTGGATTTTATTGATATAGTCTTCTTGTTTTGGTTTTAAATCACCTTGCAATAAGATATAACTTAGTCCGATAATAGCATTCATTGGAGTTCGGATTTCATGAGACATATTGGCTAAAAACTCATCTTTAGCCTTAGCTATTAATTCAAGTTGTCTATTTGAATGTATAAGCTCTTCTTCGTAATATTGTCGCTCTTTTTCTAAAATAATTTTTTCAAGTGTCTTTTCAATCATAAAATCAAATTGATCAATCTCTATCGGTTTTAGAAGGTAACCCTCAATTCCTAATCGAATTGTTTCTACAAAGTAGTTCGTTTCACTATTGGCCGAGAGAATAAGAATGGGGATTTTTTTATTGATATGACGAATGCGCTTAAGCATCTCTATGCCATTAAGTTTTGGCATATTAATGTCACTGATAATTAATGAAAAGGTCTCTTTTTGAAATTTTTCTAAGCCATCTTCTCCATCAACACCAACACAGACAACTCCAAATATATCTTCAAGAATCTGTATCATAGCTTCACGTGTCTCTTTATGATCTTCTACATAAAGAATTTTCAAGGTACTTGCAAATTGGAGAATATTATCACTTAACATTTTATCTCTTTATGATGCAAAATGTGCAAATAGTTTGGGCTCAGGAGCTTCAAACTCATAACCAAGCAGTTTTACTTTTTTAGCATGAAGCATCACACGTTGATAACTCCGTCCACCATACTGCTCATCACCAATAATAGGAAAGTTTACCGAACGAAGATGCGTCCTAATCTGATGAGTTCGTCCATGATGGATAATAATTTTAAGTTTGCTTTTTCTGCCACTAACAAGATCAGGATACACTTCAGTAATAGCAGGCTTTCCCTGTTTAGAAATTTTTGAATAGGCTCTGTTTTGACGTTTTTGAGTTAAGATAGGCTTATCGATAATTATATCTTCTGTCACCATACCTTCTACCCAAGCACTATACTCTTTGTAAACACGATCTTCTTTAAACTCTTTGATGGCTTTTTTGCGAAATTCATCATTTTTAACCAGCATTAAAACACCACTAGTCTCACGATCAAGCCGGTGCAAAAGCTGTGCATCTTTATAAAGACGCTCAATCTCATCTGAATTCACAAAGGCAGGTTTGTCAATAACAATAAGATCTTTATTTTCAAAAATAGGCTTAACCTTTTCTACCTTATGCACTTTGAAACTAGACTTAGATTCAATCTCACCTCGTGCAATCATTACCTTTTTATTACCAACATAGACAAGCCCACGATCTATTAATGACTTGGCCTGATTATTTGAAATACCTTCTTGAATGGCTAATAATTTATATGCTTTTTCTTTACTCATGAATAACTCTTTATCTCTTTTATTATTGCCTCTAAATCAATTTTTTCATCAACTTGCGAGGGCGGCATATTTTTAGCCACTTGTAATGCTTCACCTATCTTTTGAGGTGTCACAAACTGTACATGGTGCACATACTTAAAAAGCTCACGCTGATTAAAAATATGCTCTCCTGTAATTATTTTACATCCGAAATGGCTAGGTTCAAGAGGATTATGTCCACCAACATCCTCCTTAAACGCACCACCTAAAATGACGATATCGCTAATAGCGTAAATGTTATTTAACTCACCCATTGCATCAACTAAAATGATATCTGCATCAAAATGCTCACCCTCACTAAAACGATTACATGTAAGATTATGCTCTTTACATGTAATCACAATATCCTGCCACACCCTTTCAAAACGTTCAGGGTGTCTTGGCACGATAATCAAACGTGAAGCATTACTTTTTTTATACTCAATAAAAGCACTTAAGATAAAACTCTCTTCGCCTTCATGCGTACTACCAGCCGTAATTATCTCATCTTCGGGCTTTATAAAGACTCTATGCGTTGCAATCTTTTGAGCTAACTTGATATTGCCCAACACCCTTACATGTAAAGCACCCAAAGCAATAAAACGATTTTTATCAGCTTCACTTTGAACATAAATATGATCGCAATAGCTCAAAAGTTTACGATAAAACCATCCAAAACGTAAATATTTTGGAAAACTTCTCTCAGAAATTCGGGCATTAAGCAAAACAAGCCGTGAACCTCGTGCCTTGACAACTGCAAATAGTAGATACCAAAATTCTGCCTCCAAAACAAAAAGAACCTTAGGTTTTTGAATCCAAAATGGTAAAAATATCTCAAAAGGTAAGTAACGCACTTGCGCTTGATATTTTTGCGCCTCTTTAAAGCCTGTATGTGTAATGGTACTTATATTTACATGTAAGTCTTTTAGTTCATCCATTAAGGGTGCAAGTGCTCGTGCCTCACCTAATGAACATACATGAAACCAAATACCATTTTTTTTAAATTTAGGATTGCTTTTAAGAAAAAAACGAGAAGGAATGGATTCACGGTATTTAGATTTAAAAGCTAAAAGAATCAGAAGTGGCAAAGCTACAATATATAGTAGCAAGGCCAAAAGATAATAAACAAGTGTAAAAAGCTTCACTTACACTAAGGCTTATTAAGCACTTGCCTCATCTGTTACAGGATCAATATATAAAAGACGTCCACAATGAGGACATGTTGTAATCTCTTCACCCTTAATCACTTCAGAATAAGTTTTGTCATTGATTGCCATAAAACATCCCATACATGCTTGATGTTTTACTGGTACAGCTGTTGTATTTTTTGCCCAACGACGAATTTTTTGATAAAAAGCTAAACCTTTTTGATTCATCTCAGTAACAAGTTTCTCTTTTTTAAGAAAAACCTTTTGACGAACAGAGTCAATGCTGGCTAATTTTTTATCAACTTCAGCTTTTATTGTTGCTAAATTGGACTCTATCTCTGCCATCTCATTTTTAAGTTCAGAAATTTTCTCTTCTTTAGCCTCAATAACTTTATCTAAACGCTCAATCTCTTCATTGGCAAACGTAACTTGTTCTTTAGCAATCTCTTCTTCAAGTTGAAGCGATTTCATCTCACGTTCTGTTTTAACATCAGCACTTTTTTTACTATTTTCTTCTAGTTTTGTTGAAAGTTCTGCAAGATGTAACTCATTTTTTGATTTTTTAAGATGTTCATCTTTTGTTTCATTTTGAAGCAGTTCAATTTGAGTGTTTAAACTCTCTTGTGTTGCTAAAACTGTTTCGAGTTTATAGTTAGCCTCTTCAATCTGTGGCTCAAACGCATCAATTTCTTTATCAACAGCAGAGAGGTCTATAAGTTGTTCTAAGTGCTTATTCATTGGGTTCCTTTAAGGGAATTAGGGATTATTTTACTAGCAGACATCTATCACTATATGTCTTATAAATACGTAAAAGGGTTTTTTGATTTTGAAATTATAACCTCTAATTCTAAATTTATCAAATATTTCTCCAAAATCTCACTAAAAAAGCACTCACTTTCATAATGTCCAATATCAAGCATGCTCAATCCTATACTCTTAGCTTCCATTGCATCATGATATTTGATATCACCCGTCAGAAAACAATCTGCATCAATTTGACGCATCAATGAAGCACCTGAACCTGTACATAAAGCAACACGCTTAACGTGCTGATGAGACTTCACCATACGAAGATGTTTTAAACCAAAAGCATCTTCTACTTTTTGTGCGAAGAGCTCAAAATCCTCATTAACATCCATATAAGCAATAAAACCATTACGGGCACATACTTCATAACCTAGAATTTCTGTAGCCACATACACATTAAGATGGGTCTGATCAAAATTTGTATGCATTGCAATATTAGCAATATTTTTTTGAATCATTTTACGAAGATGTACAGCAGGATATTGATTAAATTGTAACTGCTTTAAGCCACCAAAGATAAGAGGATGATGAGTAATTACTAATGTTCCTTCATCAAGAGTATCAATCATCTCATCATCAAGATCGATACTTAATACTATTTTAGTGATATTTTGAGTGAAATCTCCTACAATTAAACCTGAATTATCCCATGATTCTTGAAGTTCAAATGGAGACAAGGCATCTAAGTGAGCATAGATATCGGCTAAAATCATTTCAGTTTTTCACGTTCAAACTTAGCCTGAGTAAAATCAGGATCTATAAGTATTGCTTTATCATACATCACTTTTGCCTCATCTATCTCTTGTATATCAACAAGAAGATTTGCGAAGTTAAAGTAGGTAATAGCATACTCATCATCAATCATCAAAGCCCGCTCATAATGCTCACGAGCCTTAGCTGTTTCATTAATATTTCGATATACAGAGGCGATGGCATTATGAACCATATCATCATCATTTTTAAGCTCAAGTGACTCTAAATAAGAGCTAATAGCTTCATCATTTTCGCCCTCTTTGCTTAAAATAAATCCCAATTTATTTAAAATATCACTATTTTTACGATCCTTAGCATGTGCATTACGAAGTAGCTTAAGTGCTTCGGCATAATCGCCTTTTTCATAAGCTTCATCTGCGCGATTGACTAAATATTCAGGATCAACAATAGAAGGTTGAGCCTTTGGCTTGAGTGCTTCTTCTGGCT
>JAYEPE010000031.1:0-5724 GCA_034723735.1 Campylobacterota bacterium
ACTTGTGATACAAGATCACATTCTGCAGTAATTGTTGTCATATTACGAAGATTTTTTCTAAAAATAGCAGGAGTAGAAGGAATTGCTTTGAATTCTACCATCTCTTTAAAAGGTATCATCATGCCCATTGGGTTCATTAGTTTTAGTGTTGAGAGTTTTTCGATAAGATATTCTTTGCTATCTCCATGTATGGTTCGTGTCTCTTCGCTCAATCGTAAAAATATTGGGATTTGATCTTGCTGATTTCGTGAGTTTTTTGTAGCAACGATAACACCTTTAAACGCCATATATAAAATATCATTAACCTGCTTGACACTTAAGCCACTACGCATGATTTTTTCTTTATCGGGAACAACTTCGTAACGCGTATAAAAATCATCTTGCATAACATCAATATCTACAAGACCCTCTGTCTCTTTCATTACCGTAGCTACTTTTTCAGCTGCATAACGCATTAATCCATGATTTTGTCCAAAAATATTAATAACCATTGTAGCCAATGTTGGTGGTCCTGAAGGCATTTCAATAAATTTAATAGCTGTTCCTGGAACCATCCAGCCACATACTTTTTGTACTTGTGGACGAAGGCGATGTACCATCATATAAGATGCTTCTTCTCGATGATGCTTATCTGTTAAATTAATAACTATTTCTGCCTGATTTTGCATCTGCTTAAAAGCACTTCCCTTGACTAAACCTGCATAGTCTAGTGGGGCTCCTTGACCTAAAAAGATTTCCATATTAAGAATACCGGGCTCTTTTTTGAGCTCATCAACAATACATAGTGCAACTTCTTTTGTCTGTAAGATGGAGCTATCTGTTGCAGTATCTAAATAAACTGTAAAAGTATTGGCACTTTTTCCTGGCAGCATTTTTGCTAAAACTAATTTTGTGGGAATAAGAACTATAGAACCCATAAGTGAGAGCAAGACAAGTGCGATGACAATACGTTTTTTCTTTTTTGATTGAAGAATATTATAAATAAAATTTTCTAACATAACTAGTGACTTCCTGGATGTTTAATCAATTTTTTAGCTAAATAAGGGGTGAAGACATAAGCAACCGCAAGAGATACTGCTAGTGCAATAGGTACGTTAAGCGGTATAGGCTTCATAAACTGACCCATCATACCACCTACAAATGCCATTGGCACCATTGTTAAAATAATTGCAATCGTAGCAACATTGGTTGAAGGTCCAATCTCATCAGTTGCCTCACAAATGAGAACATCAAAATCTTGCCCCTCGGTCTCTTTGAGGTGCAAACGCCTGTGAATATTTTCAATAACAATAATAGCATCATCAACAATGAGACCGATACTTAGTAAAAAAGCAAAAAGGGTAATTCTATTGATTGTTTGATCGGTCATAAAGGCAATAAAAAGAGTACTTGCTAAAATCATCGGAACAGCAATAGATACAACAAGAGATTCTCTCCAGCCTAAAAATGGGATTAAGATAAGTGAGATAATTCCAATCGTCACTGCAAGGTGAAAAACTAATTCATTCACTGCTTCATTCGCACGTTCACCATAATTTCGCGTTACAATAAAACCAACATTATGTCGTTGTAATTTATCTTTATATTTTTCAAGCATCTCTATCACTTCTTTTGCAATAGTAACAGAGTTGGTTCCTTTGAGTTTTGAGACTGTTAAGGTAATTTGCTGATGTTCTTGAGGATGAAAATCAGCTAAAGATTCATGATCTTCTTCTGACTTTGCTTCTTCATTATGTTTCTCATCAAGATTATGAGCATGACTCTCAAGTATCTGTTTTGCTTCAAGAGGATTGTGTGCACTTAACCCACCATCGCGTTGTGCAATATAAGCTTCTTGAAAATTTTGAATATCGTAGCCATATTCAACTTGGGCAATATTTCTTAGATAGATAGGAGAGCCCATATACTGTGCTACGATTAAGTTTTGAAGATCTTCAATATTTTCAATAGCATTTTTAACACCAAAGACGGCAATTTTTCCTGTATTTGTAGGTGTGTCAATATCGGGTGCATTGGTTGAAATAGCTTGAATAGCTTGTGCGATTTGTCCTAAGGATATATGATAACCTGAAAGTTTATCTAAATCAATGAGAACATTAAACTGTGGTTTTTTTTCACCTTTTAAGGTAGTCTTCGCAACATTATTGATGGCATTCATATCTTGTTGGATATCGCGAATTGTTTTATATAGCTCTACAGAGTTCAAGTCTTGACAGATCTTGGGATAAAAGGCAACAGTAACAACAGGAATATCAATATCAATATCAAAAGGTTTCACAAGTGGTTGCATAGTACCTTTAGGGAGGGTGTCCATATTTTGCATAACTTTATCGTAGAGTTTAAGATTTGATGATTCTCGCTCTTCTCCGATAAAATATTGAACATTCACCATACCCACATTATTCATTGCAACACTATATATATGCTCCACTCCTTTAATTTCACGTAATTTACGCTCAAGAGGTTTAATAACAACATTATTTATTTCACGCGGGGTGCTTCCTGGGACAACAATCATAATAGAACCACCACTGACTTCTATTTGAGGATCTTCTTCACGAGGCATTATCTCTAAAGCGATAAAACCCAATGCCAAAACGGAAACTATCATTACCATTGTAAGAGGACTGTTTAAAAAGGCCTTGGCAAGAGCTCCAGCAATATTCTTACTTTTATAATCTATTTTCACTAAATACCTACCTCATTTCATTACATGTAAAACTTTTAATATCATTTCTTATAATAATTATTTGTAATAATTCTATAGATAAATGTTCGCAGTTGATTATATCACTATAAGTGAATTTTTGTAGCAAAAAAAGCTTGAATTTTATAAGAAAATCTATTAAGTGTTTAGTTTTGAACTATAATAAATTGTTTTTTTGCTACCATCTCAATTAGAAGGAGTATAAATGAAAAGTATCTTACTAGTTGCCCTATTATTAGGTGGATTTAGCTTAGCCCAAGCAGAAGTTAAAAAAGTTTTTGATAACAATGGAAAACTAAAATATGAGCGTAATTATAGAGATGGAAAGCTACATGGTGTTAGTCGTGGTTATTATCCATCTGGAAAACTAAAAGTGACTAGCTCATTTTATAATGGTGTTGCCTGGGGTAATACAATAGGTTATTATGAAAATGGAAAAGTCAAAGCAGATATTCCTTTCGTAAAAGGAAAAGTTGAAGGTGTTCAAAAAGAGTATTACAATAATGGTCAACTAAAATCATCACAGCGTTTTGCTATGGATATTCCAATTGGAACTAAACGTGTCTATTTTCCTGATGGAAATATGAAAGCACGTATTAATTTCAATGACAAAGGTCAGATGAGTGGGAGTGCTAAAGAGTACCATAAAGGTGGATTGTTAAAGTACACGATTAAACTTGAAGATGGTAAAGCTATTAAAGGGTATCTCTATGATAGAAAAGGTAATCGTACAAATATGACAAGTCAAGACTTTAAAAATATGGGTCTGCAACAAATTTAATGCTTCAAAATTCTTTGTGCCCTTGCAAAAGTGGCACATCTTTCTCTCAATGTTTAATAGCAATTTCAATATAATTGCAAAAAAGAACAAGGATACTTCATGAGTAGAGCAAATACTTCAAGTGTTGATTCCAATAGTGGCTATAAATTAGCCCATTTAAGCAGTCAGCAAAAGGCAGAATCTCACGAACATAAAAGTACGGGTGAAGAACAAGTTGTTAATGCTAGAAAAAATACTAATTTAGCTTCAGCTAAGGCAAAAGCTAAAAAGAGAGCAAAGTTAGCCAAAGCCTCTAAAAAGAAAAATAAGAAATAGGGTACTTGCTGTTAAAGTGTTTCTATACCCATTTCTTGAAAGTCTGCAGTGCTCATACTTTTACGTGTTCCTGATTCACTGTAATTCCAGCCTTGAATGGCTTTGCCATTTCTAAAGATAATTGACTGGCGGAGCATGCCCCCTCCATAATACTCTTTAGCTGCTCCATCCATCTGACCTTTATCATTGAAATTAATACGTGCTTTCATATTTCCATCCCAAAAATAGACACGTTTATTTCCTACTGGTATATCCATATTAAAATGTTGTGCTACACGAAGTTGTCCATTTGCAAAATACTCTTTTTGATGACCATCAACTTTGCCATTTTTAAAAGGTATCTCTGCTTTAAGACGGGAATTTTTATAGTATCCATAAGTAATTCCCCATAAAATGCCTTTATGAAAGTTTGCATTTATTTTTAATTCACCACTAGAGTAATAGGTACTACTAAGACCTTGCAACTTACCATTTTCATATTGACGTATATGCTTGAGCGCACCATTTTTGTAGTAAGTTTTTTTGATTTCAGCTTGGACTAATGCACTTAAAAGTAATAATGCTAGTAAAATTTTTTTCATCTTAACTCCTCTAGGAGCATAGTAGCTAAATTATAATTTATTATAAATGAAAATTTAATATAATAAGATTATTTTATACTTAAAAACTCTGAAATGATATGATAAAGATTTATTTCAGCTTCTTCAAGAGTTCGCCCAAATATTATAACCCCATCTTCATGTCCACTCATAACAAATTTTGCATTTTCAAGAGGATTGATGTCCCTATAGATACGATTGACTTCATCAATCATCTCTTGTGTCCCATAAGCGACATTTTCAGTTTTAAGATATTTTCCTTGAAGCATGAATTTCCAGATACTTTGTGAATGTATATGTATTACAGCTTTAATATCAGTATGAAGATTATAGATAGTGCCATGAGTGAGACTTTCACTGCTAGGTTTAATCATACCTGATGATTTAAGATAAAACTCTCTATCATCATACTCTTCAATAAAAGCATAATGCTCACCTTGAAGTGAGTTAAGATGTCCAGTTTGTGTTCCTGTAACTATAAATGTGCCATTACTGTTCTTTTGACTAATATTTCCATAACCAATACCCTCATGAATACCAATAAGTCCCAAAGCATAGAGACGTGAACGAAGCTTCTCTATCGATTCATATTGCATAGGCTTCAGTGCTTGAGTCTCTTTAAAATCAAACTTATACTTAATTACGCCATCAGTCATAAAATATCCTCAAACATAGACTCTATTGCTTTTTGATTGGCATCACAAATACCACGTTCAGTTATCAGTCCACTAATAAGATGTGAGGGAGTGATATCAAATCCATAATTGAGGGCAGGGGAGTCGTGAGGGACTATCTGTATTTCGCTTAGTTCTCCTTTGTCATTCAAGCCTCGAATTCGTTTCACTTCATTTTCATCACGAATTTCTATAGGAATCTCTTTGACACCATCTACAATATCAAAGTCAAAAGTTGAAGCAGGTAGAGCGATATAAAAAGGAATATTGTTAGCATTCGCTGCAAGGGCTTTTAAATAAGTACCGATTTTATTAGCAGCGTCACCACCACGACTCACTCTATCTGCACCTGTAATACAGACATCAACAAAGCCTTGTTGCATCAGATGACCACCTGTATTGTCAGCTATAACGGTATGTTTAATCCCTGCTTGGTGAAGTTCCCATGCGGTAAGGTTTGCTCCTTGATTACGAGGACGTGTTTCATCAACCCAAGCATGAACATCTATACCACGACGTTGCAGTTCATATATTGGTGCAAGAGCACTGCCATCATCTACGATAGCGAGCCAACCTGCGTTACAATGGGTGAGAATATTGAGCGTGGTTAGATTTTTTTCTTTTATGATTTTTTCAAAGGCATCTGCG
>JAYEPE010000032.1:0-5667 GCA_034723735.1 Campylobacterota bacterium
GAATATCATACATGATGAACACTAAGCATAACGGATTTGCTTTATCTATAGTAATATGGATAATTGCAGCATTGATGTTGGGAATTTCACTATTACTTGCATTTGCTAAAGAAAATATTACAGCGATTTCAGATTTAGAAAAAAAACTACAAACACAAATTGCTGTGGAAGAGGTTTTAGAAATCTTAAAATATTATGTGATGACTGCAGACTTTCAGTATATAACCTTATATAATAACAATCCAATTAAATCTAAATACACCTTTCCAAAAAAAATTCTTTTAGATAATACAAAATACCCTATTGGACATGGCTGCAGTATCGAGTTAATAGACACATCAGCACTGTTAAACGTTACATACTCTTCACCCAATAGTTTTGCATTTTTAGCAACCAACAAGAGACAAATGCGCTATGTGATTATTGATTCTTTTTTAGATTGGATAGACAAAGATAATTTTATTCGTCTCAACGGAGCAGAAAGCAATACATATAAAATTAAATATAACCAAGATTATGGGACGAGAGACTTTGGTGGGATTCAGGATATTGAAGAGATTAGATTAATACAAGGTTTTAATAAACTGAATATTGATGAATGGAATTACGTAAAGAGTATGAGCTATACAGGTTTAGCAAGACTACCAAACATACTACTAATGAGTGAATCACAATTCATGAACTATCTCGATATATCATCATTACAAGCTAGAGAACTCATTGAAATGCGTACACAGGATATGACGAAATTTTTTACTGTTTTAAAAAAAAATAAAACTTATGATGATGATTTATTTGTTTATACCTATTCTAGTCAATTACGAATAAAAATCACATCCAATATGGATCGCGCATCTTCCATTTTAAATGCAATTATTTCCTTTGAATATGATGAAAATAAGGCTATAACTGTCATTGAAATAACTAGTAGTTAACTTTAAGCATGTTGTTGATAAAATTAACTTAAATTAGAGAGACTGAGGAAAATTATGTTTAAAATACTTACAAAATACAACATTGTAGCTATTTTACCAATTGAAAACTCATTCTATTATACTTTTAAAACTCCTAAAAAAGTTTCGTTGTCTCATAAGCTAGTCGCTCTAAATTATTCTAGATATTCACCGTTTAATAATCCACAAATCATCTATTATAATGATGATAATCTTATTCATTTATGGTTTTATGAAAATAAAATAGATGCGCCAATCATTATCCCAGAGTCTTATATTTTATCAAATATCTATAAAAAACGTAATAAAAATTCTATCATTATCATCGAAGATTTACTGTATAAAATATTAATAATCAGTGAGGGAAACTTAGTAAGTAGTGTTACTTCAAAAACATTTGATAATCAGTTTTTGCAGATGAGTAAAGATCAATATAATGTAAATTCACATATTATTATAAAAACATCAGAATATAAAACTGAATTAACGAAGGCCATAAATTCTTTACCTCTAAAAGAACTCATTCGCTGGAAATCTCATACTATCACTGCGAGAAGTGTCCTGTACTCAACTCTAAACCTTCTTGCCTATCCTCTAGCCGCGCTCTTGGCTTTCGTAATGCTTATACACTATACTTATGGACAATCTCAAATACGTACACTTTCTCAACTTGAGGAGACCTATAAAGAGATTAAGCTTAAGAACGATCCTATTCGAGAAGCTATACAAAGCAAACAAGCATTGCACAGAAAATGGAGTTCGTTTATAGACAAAGAACTTATTTATCCAGATATTATGATTTCGATACAATCCATTACAGCAGCAGTATCATCGCAACATGCTACTGTGAAAAATCTAGTTATTGCAGATGGTTCGCTAACACTGACCATTGAAACAAGAAAGAATCCTATAACAATACTTAACGCCCTTATAAATATACCTTATTTCAAAAACATTACGATTAAGAGATCTTTTAAGCAGAAAAATGGTACAAAACAAGTCACCTTTGACTTGACATTAATCAAATTAGAAATGAACTTATGACATACAAAAAACTTCTCCCCCTTCTTCTAATGGTAACCTTGTGGATTAATTATGAGAATTATATTAAGGTGGATGAAAAAAAGATAAAAAATAAGATAGCACTCATAAAAAATAGAATTGCTCGAGAAAATAAAATTACAAACACTTTCAACAGCACTTCATTTAATAAGACGTTAAAAGAAAAAAATCCTTATCTTGGTATGATGTACGATGCAAACTTAAGCTATTCCAAAGCAATGGGCCTCTTTCAAAATGAAGTTTATGACGCACTTGATTCTCGATGTAAGATTGAAAATCTCACATGGGCATCAAGTAGTAAAACCCAGCATTGGTATGAAAGGTTACGCTTAGAAATTAGGATGGAGTGTTCTCCTAAAGGTTTTACAGCATTTAAAAATGCTTTACATGCAACAGGTAAAATTTACAAATTTGAAAACTTTAGAGTAATAAGAAATGATAAGAGTAAAAAATTACGGCTCTTGTATCAACTCATTGGCTATAAGTTAAGAGTAAATGATGCATAAAAAAATCTGGATCCTTACTGTTATTATAGTGTCACTATATCTACTCACTCTTTTGGGTATTTTTGAGTCAAAAAAACCTATACAAGCACTAGACATCAGTAATCTTAATATTCAAAAAGAAGAGCGTTTTGCACCGTGGTTGTATCAGTATGATGAAAACATATCTCAAAATTTTCATTGGGGTTTACCTCAAGCAAAGCCAACACTTCTCCAAGAAACTAATGAGACTATTTTAAAAAGTACACTGGTTAAAGTAGAGAAGAAGGAGCATCAAAATCTTTTATGCATTGAAGAGTCGTGTTATCGGCTTTTAAGTATTGCTAGGACCGATCAAGATTATGAGGCTATCTTGTACAACGCTAATAAAAAAAAGAAGATAAAAGCTTACCATCTCAATACTTTTTTAGAAAAAGGTATCTTTATTGATGATATTTCAAATTTTAAAGTATCATTTGAAGACAATAGCAGCCAAAGAAAATGGCAATTCAAAATTTTTGATGTCAATCAAACACAATACAAACCAAAGGCAAAAAATGATTAAACTCTTATTTCCTACAATAGTATTACTTTTATTTTCAGGATGCTTCAGTGACTTTACTAAAGCACGTCCTCCTAAGATAAGTGATGTAAAGCTTGATTTTGATCAAAATGGCTCTGTTGGAACGCTAAAAACTTATGAGGACAACAGTACAAAACGCACGGTCAATACGGAAGTACTGAAAACTCCAACACCAAATAAAAAGTATGAAAAGATTCCAAATTTCAACAATTCAAAATTCACAACTTCCACAAAAAAAGAGAAGCAAAATAAAAAAACACCTATTCTCATCTCTGGAGATACAACAGCTCAAATTTCGCTTGAAAACATTCCTCTAAACGAATTTATAGATGTTGTCTTTTCACAGTTACTGAAATTAAACTATACACTTAGCGCTGATGTCAGAGCCATGAAAACACCTATTACCTTAAATATGTTACAACCTGAACCAAAACAACAAGTTCTCGATGTCGTTCAAAAACTTTTACAAATGAATGGTGTCGCTATAGAAAAAGAGAACAACATCCTTTTCTTATCTAAGAAAATAGGTAAATCAACACTTACCGACACTGGTATGTATATCGGTTTTGGCACCTCACTACCAAACATGCTCAATAAAGAAGAAGTTATTGGTATGTTTATTCCCTTACGCTATACCGATCGAGGAAAAATACAAGATCTGATTCGTGCCGTTGGTATGAAAAGAATGCAATTATTATTAATTTCCAAAGATGTTATGTTCACCACAGCAACAGTTAGTAAGATGCAGAAACTCTTTGAAGTTATAAAAATGCTCGATAGAGCTACTATGGTCAATAAGCAAAGCAGTTTAATCTACTTGGACTATCTAGAATCAAAAGAATTTGTATCTAAAGTCAAAAACATTTTACAACTTAACGCAATACCTATTGCTGAGTCTATTACGGATCAAGGAATTATTCTTGATCCTATTGATACGCTTAATGCCGTACTTGTCATTACTCCCGAACACGCATGGCTAAAAACAGTTCTTTTTTGGAAAGAGAAACTTGATATTCCAGAAGAGATGGGTAGCGAACCTAGACTTTATATTTATGATGTCAGAAGTCGTCGAGCCGATGATCTCTCCGATGCTATCAAAAACATTATTGGTTTAACAACACAAAAGAATCAAAAATCTGTAAGTAAAAAACGAGCCCTTACTGGAGATGATGAAGAGATAAAAACGACACAGAAAGTTGAACCTGGCTTAAGTACTCAAGCTATTATCTCTCGTGTCAATTATGTTCCCTCGGTATCAGCAGACTTGCCCACAAACACATTGATGCTTAGATTAACACCAGAACATTATAAAATACTTTTACCTATTATTAAAAAACTTGATGAACTTCCTCTTCAAGTTTTAATTGAAATCACTTTAGCAGAAGTCACCATGGTCGATCAATTCCAATTTGGTTTCGAATGGTTTTTAAGCAATGGAGAAGGCTTATCTATTGGTACTCTTGATGGATTAGGGCTTGGAGGTTCAGGATTCTCTGGCGCACTGATCAAAGATAGTGGCAATCTGATTGCAAAGATCAACGCAGCATCTGAAGATAAATTACTAGACATTGTCTCACAACCAAGATTTGTTATTTTAAATAATGAAACTGGAAAGATTAATGTTGGTCAACAAGTACCCATTATCACCAGTGAGTCCACTGCCAGTGATCTAGCCCCAAATAGCGTTATGAGGAACGTCTCCTATAGAAATACCGGTATCATTGTCGGTGTCACACCAACCATAAATTCTCAAGGAATTTTAACTATGGTTCTTGACATTGCACTCAGTGAAGCACAAACCAACGACACTTCATCTATTGATTCACCCCTAATTGTTGATCGATCCTTGACAACCAGTGTTGTTCTTCGTAGCAATGAAACCGTTTTATTAGGCGGACTAATCTCCAAAAACAAGAGTTCCACTATAAACGGAGTGCCTATTTTACAGGACATCCCCTTTTTAGGTTACCTTTTTCAAACTGAAAGTGAAAAAACAGTTAAGACGGAACTTATCATGCTGATAAAACCAGTAATCATCCGCACACCCCAAGAATACAGTGCCCAGACAGAACGATTTAATACAATAATGCAACATATTAATCGATTTTAATTGCTAAATATACATTTTCACATATTATTCACATTAAATGTATAACTTTTTATGCTACAATACGCACTATGAAATGACAGGAATGTACATTTCGCGCGAAATTATTCAATAAGGAGTCTTTATGACTATAAAAAAAACAATCGCAACTTCTTTAGTTGCAGCTTCATTAATCACTACAGCTGCTTTAGCTGGAGATCTTGGTGGAGAGATTACAGTACTCGGTGGTGGTACGATTTCTGAAGAGCGTTTAGCTGTTGCTGACTTAAATATTAGTTTGGGTAACTTTCAGTTTATTCCAAATTTCAATAATCCTGCTGTTCGTGACAATCCAGTATTTGAATTTACATTTACTCCAGCTGTTGCTGATTTAGCTACTGATTTAGTGGGTTCTGAAGTATATGAAGTGAATGCAACAGGTTTTGCAGAAACTGCCGTTTCTGATGGCTTTACCGTTACTGGCAATACAGTGTCATTTAC
>JAYEPE010000033.1:0-23773 GCA_034723735.1 Campylobacterota bacterium
CCTCACTCTTAATATAACGATGAAACATAATTGTCGCATTGTCTCGAAATTTAGAACGAACAGGACCTGTATTAAGTGAAACTACAAAGATATTTGTCTTGTCTAGTTCAAGGCGTAGCGTGTCACATAAGCCCTCTACAGCGTATTTACTAGCATTATAAGCCCCACGAAAACGCAAAGAGACAAGCCCTAAAACAGAAGAGTGTTGAATAATGCGTCCATAACCTTGAGAGTGCATAAGGGGTAGTATCTTTTGAGTTATTACATGTAAGCCGATAACATTAGTCTCAAACTGTTCTCTCAAAGCCTCTTTTGGCAAGTCTTCAAGTGCTCCAGGTTGTCCATAACCAGCGTTATTAAAAAGAGCATAAAGCTCTCCATCAGTTTGTGCTAAAACCCAAGCAAGCGCATTGTCAATAGAATTAATATCACGAACATCTAGTTGATGAGCATTTAAGCCCTCATCTTTTAAACGAGCAACATCACTACTGTTTCGTGCGGTTGCAAAGACGCTATAGCCGTTCTTGTGAAGATAATGAGCCGTGTCATACCCGATGCCACTTGAACATCCAGTGATTAGAATAGTTTTTTTCATATTGCAATTATATACTAATAAAAATAGCGAATAGAAGCAAATCCAAAAACATCTGTTTTTTCTAAAATCTCAATCTGCTCTTGTGTAACAACGCCACCAAGAGCAAAAATAGGGATATTAGTTAGTTTCAGTAGGGCTTTTAAATCTTCAACTCCCTTAGGCTCACCCTTGCCAGGTGATGCAAAAATTGGACTATAAGTAACTGCGTCAGCACCCAACTCTTTCGCCTTTAAAACTTCCTTATGAGTATGGGTACTGATAATTACCTCTAAGCCTAAATCTTTTGCTTTTTTAATATCATCAAACTGAGTTGATGTGAGATGAACACCATAAGCATGTAATTTTCGTGCTAAAGTATAATCTCTATGGATAAAGCCTTTTAGCCCCATAAACTGATTACAAACTTCTATAAAATGTTCTGCTTGAATAGTATAATTTGGATTAGACTTATCTCTATAAAGTGCATAATCTGGCATATACTCGGCAAACTGCTCATGTAAAATCTTACGAAAAACAGCAGGTGTATCAGTATAAAATTCTCTTGAAGTGATAAGATATTTTTTCATTACTTTTTCCTATTTACTCTCTTTCACGCTCCAGATAAATACCATTGGAATAAAGAGTAGTGTTAATACGGTTCCTGCCATCAAACCGCCAATAGCTACCGCGCCAAGAGGTGCAAGACGCTCTAATCCGATAGCTGCACCTTGTGCAACAGGGAGCATTCCTGCTGAAACTGCAAAGGCGGTCATTAAAACAGGACGGGTACGGATACGAATACTCTCCATCATTGCCTCTTTTTTATGCATACCCTCTTGCATCTTTTCTAAGGCGAAGTGTATCAGTAAAATAGCATTATTCACAATAATACCAGAAAGTAAGATAAAGCCCATCATTGCTGGCATTGAGGTGTGGTATCCTGCCGCAAGCATGGTCCATGAGGCTCCAATGATGGTGAGTGCAATAGAGAGTAAGATCATTATAGAAATTTTCACTGAGTTAAAGAGTGTAATAAGTGCAAGTAAAATTAAGATAACCGCAAAACCAATGGCACCAATCATCCTCGCGGCAGAACTTTTAAACTGTTTGATATCACCTGTTTGCTCCATTGTAACTGAACCAGGTAGTGCAATATCTTTGGCGGCTTCTTCAAAGTTTGCCATTATATGTGAAATAGCGGCATTCTCACGAAATCCATACACATTAAGGGTATAACTAAGCCCCTCACGCGTGATAAGGCTTGGCTCCGTAAGTCGTGAAATCTTAGCAACACTATTGAGAGGAATAGGTCCTTGTGGTGTCTGTAGAAGTATAGATTCTAAGATATCTACACTCTCACGCTGTTTTTGAGGTACCCAAAGACGAATGGCAAAACTACTACTGTTTTGTAAACTAAACGTCCCGACTTGCGCACCTCTTAGATAGGCTTGGAGTTGCGCGACAATATCTGCGCGCGTAAGGTGATAATACTCTGCGCGTTGCTCATCGACTTCAAGATCAAAGACACCCTTATCACTTTCCCATGTTTTAGAGACCGAAACGATACCTTGTGTTTTATACATAGCAGATGCTATCATGGCTCCTGCACGCTCTAAATCTTGAAAATTATCACTCGATAAAGTAACATCAATATTGGCACGAAGACTTGCAAGTGCGGTGGCTCCAAAATCGACCACATCAATACTTTTTACATTTTCAATTTGAGTAAATTTTTCACGCAGGGCGCGTTGTATATCCCAGATGCTCTCTTCTCGTTGAAACCTATCTACATAGGTAGCTGTAATGGCAATATGATCAATACCACTACCACTACCGATACTGAGTACTCCAGGTTCACTTCCTATAGATGAAGAGAGACTAAGAAGTTCACCTTGAGAGGCTAAGATTGCATCGGCTTCTTTTAAGATACGCTCGCTCACTTCAAGAGGAAGGTTTGGCTCAACTGTGATAGAAACCTTGAGAGCCCCTGTATCCATAGGAGGCATAAGTTCTTGACCTACGAGAGGCATAACAACTTTGACACTCGTAATAAAAAGAAAGAGCAGTGTTGCGAAGTAGAGTGTTGCAACGGCTTTATGATTGAGAGCAGCAGTTAGTGCAGAGCGGAAAAAATTAGCAATGAAATTATTAACACCCCCTGTGATTTTATGAAAACCCTCTTCAAATTTTAAGATATAAGGGTTATCAATGGCTAAAATCTTCAGTGAGAGCAGGGGTACTGCAGTAATAGAGATAATGTACGAAGCTGCTAAGGCTAAAAGCAGAGTCCCTACAAGAGGTTGAAATACAGTTTGTGGATAGCCACCTACAAAAAGCATTGGTGAGAGAGCAATCATCGTAGTAATTGTTCCTGAAAGGTCAGCAAACATAATCTCTTTGGTTCCAGCAAAGACAGCCTTATGAATCTCATCATGAAGCTCTTTGTAGTGCCTTTCGATGTTTTCCATAACCACGACCGTATCATCAAGCAAGAGTCCAAGAGCGAGAATAATAGCAGTCAGTGTAACGACATTAAATTCAATACCTACAATCCACATCAATGCAATTGTTGAAGCATAGACAATAGGAATTGTAATTAAAACAACAAGAACTTGACGAAAACTTGCTAAAAAGAAAAAGACAACGAGTGTTGACATGATAATCGCATCACGAAGCGACTCAAACATATTTTCAGTACTTTGGATAATGGTAGTTTTTTGCGTGTCAGTAACTTCAAAATTGATATTAGGGTAGTTTGCTTGTAGCTCTTTAAGTGCCCCTTCTACTAGATTGATACTTTTAATAACATCTGCATCAATTCCGCGTTGTACTGCAATTGCAATAGACTCTTTTTGATTTCCATAATATAGAGCACTGTTTTCATAGTGCGTAAAGCTTATTTTTGCAATATCACCTAGGGTGATTTGTGGTGTTACATGTAAGGCTTTGAGTGCGGTGATATTATCGCGTTCTCCTCGTGATTTAAGAAGATAACGGCTTGAACTTGAAGTGATAAATCCGATAGCAAAATCGCTATTGTTCTTTTTAATTGTTGCGATAAGTGTTGCCATAGAGAGTTTATACTCATCAAGCTTCTCTTTATCAACAATAATCTGAATCTCTTTTTTATATCCACCAAAAATATCAACATTGGCAATCCCATCAAGCTTAATAAGTTTATGACGAATCTCATTTTGAGCTAGTTGACGAATATCACTAAGTGGCAACTTTTGAGAATTTATGGCGATAGTAACAATTGGTGCAGTTGCTGAAGTTATTTTATGAATTTGAGGTTCTTGAATCGAGCTTGGCAGTTGTGCGCGGAGTTTATCGATACTATTTTTGACATCACTCGCGGCATTTTCAATATTTTTGATATATTCAAATTCGGCTTGAATGACACTGACTTCATCAATAGTAGAAGAGTACACACGACGAACGTTTTCTAAGGTATAGAGCTCTTCTTCGATTACAACTGAGACATTTGAAGCCAAACTTTTAGCAGATGCTCCAGGATTGACAACCACAACTGCGATGCTTGGATAATTGGAATCAGGAAAGAGTTTACGATCAATTTTTTGATAACCGACAATACCTAAAAAGATAAAAAGTGTCAAAAATGAGTAGATAAAATAGGGACGTTTGAGTAGTCGTTCTACAAAAGAAGTTGCTTTCATCTTAATGGCTCACTTTGACCTTGCCAAGGCTAGGAAGTAAGCTAAGCTTTGCTTCTGAAGCACTAGCAACTTGAGCAGTCGGGCAGGGTGATATGATTGCTTGATGGTGGTCTTGCAGTAAGATGTTTACATGATAAGGGTGAAACTCTCCATTTTCATAGAGCATTACTAAGTGCTTATCATCTTGGTGTAAAAGAGTACTTAGAGGCACGCTGCAACCCTCTTTTTCATTAGTAAGGACTTCGATAGAGATAAGAGAGTGATTTGCTCTACCCAAAGGAGCATCAAGTTGGACTTCAGCTACTAAAAGAGCGTTTTCACTGTGATCGTAGAGTTTTGAAATTTCTCCTATTCTTCTCTCTTGAAGCAAAACAGCTTGACCTACACGAATAACTTTAGATGTTGGCATATATGAAAATGTCATCTTTTGCTTATCAGAGTGAAGTTTTAAGATAGGCTTCCCTGGGAGTGCAATATCGCCCTCATCTAAGAGTAGGGTGCTAACAGTTCCAGAGAAAGGAGCTTTGATATTAAGATAGTTTTGTTGAATACGAAGCTGTTTTATTTTTTGAACACTAGTATCAAGTTGTGCGGTTTTATTTTGGTACAAGACTACAGAAGCCTCATACTTCTCACGACTCAATCCTCCTGCCTTGTAAAGCTTCTCATTGCGATCAAGTACGCTTTGGGTATATTTTAAATCAGCGAGTTGTGCCTTCTTTTGTGAGGCTAGGGCACGAAGATTAGATTGGAGTTCTGCATCATCAATATTGACTAGGATATCTCCTTTTTTCACTACAGAGTTTTCGCTTACATGTAAGCGGGTTATAATACCTGTTAGTTTAGTGCTGAGGTTAATACCTTGGAGAGGTTTTAGCTCTGCTAAAAAAGGACGGTGCTCTTCTAAGGTGCTCTGTTTGGCCTTGAGTGTTTTGACAGCGTAATGACGCTCTATAGGAGTGCTCTGGGCAGCTTTTTGTGCGCTACGTGTTTTAAAGAGCTTGAGCGCTCCAAAGATAATACCTGCGATGATGATAAAGAGTAAGATTTTTTTCATTTTTTGTCTCCTTGTTCTAATAAGTATTCAAGATAATAATTGTCTATTTGGTACTGATAGCTCACTGCGATGAGTTGGCTTTGTGTGAGTTGTGATTTGGCTTTTGAGAGGAGTAAATCATTAATATCATTGGCTCCACTTTCAAAACGAATCTGCTCAATCTTTTCACTTTCAAGTGCTAAAGCACGTTGAGCACACACACTTTTATAACTCTGTAAGTCATTTTCAATCTTGCTCTGTGCTTCAATAAGCATCTTTTTAAATTCTAGCCGTGTTTTAGACTCTTCGAGCTTGGCACTGAGGGCTTGGATTTTTGCTTTTTGAGAGAGAGCGTCACGTCCTCCAAAATCATAAATATTCCATTTGAGATTAAGACCTGCTTGCCATATCTCTTCATTATGCCAATCTCCGCTATTGCTATTACTCTCATCATTAGGTCCAAAGTTTTGACCATAATAAGCACTGAAGCCTACTTAAGGGTAGTAAGATGCATCACTTTTCTTGATACTTTTCTTACTTTTTTGAACTTCAATAGCACTGAGTTTGAAACGCTCTAGTGCATCATGGTGCGGGGTTTGTATCTTTTGCTTTTCAATGACAATATTTAAAGTATTGAGTGTACCAATATCTTGAACATTCATTACCGAAGCAAGAGAGGCGCGTAAAATAATAATATTAGAAGCTAGACTACTCTCTTGGTGGCGTGCATTTTCAAGTGCTGAGGCAGATTTTAGTGCTTCGAGTCTTGATTTCTTACCTAATTTGACTTCAGTTTCAATGCTTACATGTAAAGCTTCTAAGGCGTGTATATATTTTTTTTGTGCTTTTTTTGAGCTTCTAGTGCTAGGATATTGGTATATAAGGTTTTGACATTATAGATAAGTTGTTCACGACCTAAACGCAGTTTTGCTTGTGCCATCTCTTGTTGTAAGGAGCTTATTTCAAGAGTATGTTTTTGGGCATATCCTGTAAAAAGTGCCACATCATAAGCAAGACCAACATTCATCAAATCTTTTGTAGTTGCTACAGCTGCAGGGTCATTAAAGATAGAAGCAGGGGTAAGAGGTACTAAGGTACGAGGTAAATTATAGTGGGTATAAGATGCTACTGCATTAAATTTTCCATAATCTTTGGCTGAGAGCTCTTGTGCATGGTAATCACTCAGTTGATAATTAAGCTCTTGCTTTTTTATATCAGGATTGTTTTTTAAAGCAATTTCCACACTCTCTTGGAGAGTAAGCCCAAAAAGAAGGGGTGAAAACAAGAGTAAGGGATATAAATATTTGAGCATAAGCCACTCCTAGAAATAATGAAGTATTTTAGCGGGTTTGTGTTAGTGCAATGTTAAGCGGTTCGTAAGAATCTAAAAGCTTGGTTATCAAATGAAATTTTATAATAGAGAAGATGAATTAACTCTACTTAAAAAAGCAGATAAACTAAGTAAAAAACACTCTGTAATGAGTATATTAATTGGCAGAAACTCAATCCAAAAAAACTGGATAAAAATAAATTAATTTTAAAGTCATCTCTCTATTGATGATGTGATTTAGATATTTACAAATCTGAGGCTTCTTTTTCCCTCTGAGGCTGACTAGAGTTTTTAGCGATGCCCTTTAGTATTTCTAAATCTAAAAAACTAGATGATTTAAAAGATTAAATTAAAGCTATTGCTAATGTATTATTGCGAAATGATAATTAAAAAAAAGAGGAATGTAGATGAAGAAAATTATATTTGGAGTGATGTTAGCACTTACTTTTATAGCTTGTAGTGATGAAGAGATTGTTGTTGAGCCTAAGGCTAGTGTAGGAAAATCACTTCAATCTTTAGAGCTTAAAGACCAGTTTGAGCAGGTGAAACGTATCAATGATGATACCAAAAAAGTTATTTTTGCTTTTAGTAAAGATATGGGACATTTAAGTAATGACTATTTCAATACAAAAGAGCCTACTTTTTTAGCTGATCATAATACTATTTTTATTGCTGATGTTAGTAATGCACCTTCATTGATTCGTAGTATGTTTATTATGCCAGGACTGAAAGATTTTAAACATACTGTTTTGGTGATTGATGATGAGATGGTGGCAGCTTCGTATCGTAATAAAGGTAAAGAAGAGCAGTTAATGGTTGTAAGTGTTGATAACTTTACTATCAAAAGTATCAACTATATCTCTACTGAAACCGAGTTAGCAAAAGAATTCTAAGAATTTAATAAAGCTTTCTTTGTATAATATTGGGAGAAATTAAGATAAAAAAGAAGTAAAAATGCCTGATGCGGTAGATATAGCCTTAGTTCAAAAAATTATTGATAATCAAAAAGATTTGATTGTACTCTTTTGTGATGACGAGGTTATTATTAGCAATAAGGCTTTTAATACTTTTTATAATATCTCCTCTTATGATCAGTATAGAGAAAGCTTTGGTCCTTTTGTAAACCATTTTGTTCCCCATCCTTCGTATTTTAATAAGGACAAAATGCTAGAGGGTGAAAGTTGGTTTGATGCGATAAATAGACTTCCCGAACTAGAGCGTATTGTCAGTATGATGACCCCCTCATTTGAACCACATGCCTTTTCTGTAGCAATTGATAAGAGTGCCAAGAACTATTATATTGTTACCTTTAGTGACATTACTCAGAGTTTAATCAAACGTATTATGATTGAAAATAATGCTGATATGGATACTCAAAGTGGAGCGTATGCTAAGGAGTATTTCTTACATGTAGCACAAAGTTACGAAGATGTTGCTGCCTTTAATGAAAAGATTTTAGGTCTGATTTTAATCTGTATTGATCCTAAAGAGGGCTCAAATGACTCTGCAAACATGCAGAGTCTTAGTACCTTGATTGGTCATTTTAAAGAGAGTATTCGTCAAGAAGATATGCTGATTCGATGGAGTGACACAAGCTTTTTACTTATTTATTTTGTTGATAATGAGAGTGACACAAAGCAAATGTTGCATAAATTGCAAAATATTTTACACCAAAAAGATATTGAAGACTTGCATTGTCGTTTTCGTCTGAATATGCAAGAAAAAGATGAGAGTGTTACTGCGTTAATTCGACGTATTAGTGCTTAAATCGATACATTAAAATTGATGCGGCAACACCTACATTAAAGCTTTTAATATTGCTCATCATCTCGATACTTACGGTGACATCACAGACTTTAAGAATCTCACTGCTCAAACCTTTTCCCTCGTGCCCCATTAAAAGTACCCATTTCTCAGGAACCTTAATATCTGAGAGCATAATAGCATCTTTGGTGACTTCTGCCGCAAATATGGTGTAACCTAGAGTCTTTAAGATAAGGAGTGTTTCAAAAATATTACCATAAAGATGAGTTTTTAGTTTACTGACATGCCCCATAGAGACACGTAAGGCACGCCTACCATAAGGGTGAGGTCCTCTTTTTGGGAGTAGATAAGAGTTTACCCCTAGGGCTGCTGCACTTCTTGCAATAGAACCGATATTTTCTGTTGAGGTGATATTATCTAGCATAATGATGTGATTATCAAGCTCTTCTAGGGCAGTCTCTTTTGGTCGAATACCTTGCATCATTACATTATGATGAATCTTATGTCCTACAATTGTTTGCATCATCGCTTTATCAGCTACAAAAAGTTTAGGAATCTTTTTTTGAGAAAGAAGTGCTATGTGTGCATCATAATACTCTTGTGTTGCCAAGATACTTTTTACTTCAATAGGAGTCTCTAAAAGTATATTGACTACCTTAGGACTATCTGCAATAAAACTGTTGTCTTGTGAAAATGCATTGTCTCGTAATTGTGAATAGATACGTAGCTCAGGCGTATCAAAACTTCTTACATGTAAGAGATTTAATCCATCCATCGGCTTGGGTTATAGCCATCATTAGGGCGTTGTACAGCATCTTTTGAGACAGTTTTTAGCATGGTTATAACAGGTTTTGCATCGACAGGACTCTTTTTGTGCGGTGCATCATGCTTTATAAAACCAAACTTTTCAAAAAATTTCATGGCTGGAGAATTATCAAGCACACTTACGCTTATTTGTTCATAACGAGAGCCTGCTTCTTGAAGGAGTTGTTCTAGCATCATGGAGCCTATACCTTGAGAGCGAAATTCAGGTTTAACCGCAATGCTAAGAATAGGTGTTTGTGAATCAATAAAGGCATTAGCGCCTTTATCTTCTGCAATAAGTCGTATCCAAGCACCACCACTGACACCTGTACCTGAAAGGGTGTATAGTCCAATATCTCTATGGCTGAGTCCATAATATCTATTATAGATAGAGAGTTCAGGAAAATCTGCAAGCGTTTTACCTACTTCATCAAGACGTGCCGCGTAATGTAAGATATCAGTAGCAATCTTCTGTTCTGAAGATCTTAAAAAATAGAGCGTAGGTGTTATCATTATATAATCCTCATATTTTTAATATATTGAGTATAATACTGTAAATAATATATAAAAAGAGTGATGATGTTTTCAATTTTATTACTTGATGATAATGAAAAACGTATCAGACAGTTTAGTGATTCTTTTAATCAGCATGCTGATATTAGACTTTATATTGCTAGTAGTGATAGTATATTAAAATCTTTTTTACTTGAAGAAGAATTTGATCTTATTCTCGCAGATGCACGCTGTCAATTTTTAGATGTTTTAACAATGATTCCTAGTGTGTATGATCATGTAAAACTTCAAAATATCCCCTATCTTTTGTGCTCTATTGAAAAAGATATTCAAATCATTGAAAAAGCTTATCAGTTGGGTATCCATGAATATATTGTAGTGCCTACTTCATTAAATGAGTTATTATTACGCATACGTTTTCATATTAAACAGTCACATAAACTTAAAGCATCCCTAAATAAAAATGAACGTTTAGCTTCAGTTATTACTACAGACCCTTTAACAAAAATTTCTAATCGAATGCACTTACAAACTATTTTGCGTCAAGCACTCAAAGAGTATCCACGGTATAAAAAGTATTTCTCATTAATCTATATGCGCATTAGTGATATGCCTAAGATTAACTCTATTTTTGGTTTTACTGATGGTGACAAGTTGCTATATGATACGGCTCAATTTGTTTCTGCTACGATACGAAAGAGTGATATCGTGACACGATGGGGTGGTGGTGATTTTATCATTTTTGCTCCAAATACAAGAGCGAGAGATGCTCAAGAATTAACTAAAAAAATTGATGTAAAAATCAAAGAAAAAGCTTTGCTTTCTTCTTTTAATGTACGATATAGTTATGGTATTTCTGAGGTTAAAGATGGTGATGATATCAATATTATATTTAAACGTGTGCAAAAAGCACTAGAAAATAGTATGGCAAACCATATGACAAACTATGTTGTCATTTAGTAACATATGGCTTAAAGTTTCGTAAGCTAAAAAGCTTAAGTTCCTCACCTTTTAAGGCTTTGAGCTCATTTGAAAAGCCTTGTTTGGCTATGAGAATAAATATGTCAGCCTCAATATTTGCTTGCAAGGCTTTCTCTTTAAGTTTATTAAGCTCATTTTTCTTTATTTTGCTATTAGTATATTTACAACTACCTACAATAATTTTTCCAGAGGCACTTTTTGCATAGATATCAATTTCAACTTTTTTATCCCAATAGCTTCCAATCTCTACAATAGGGTCATCTTTGAAACTCTGTTTGACAAAGTCTTGTGAGAGTAAAATAAAAAGCTGTTCAATATACTCTTGTTTGCGATTTTCTAGGCGGGTTTGAAACTCTTCATAGTCTCCTTCTTGAATTCCTTTGAATAAGGGAGATATAAAGGCAAACCAAAAACGCATAAAAGGGCTTGAAAAGTGAAATTTATCTGAAACAACATCCTCTTCAATCCATGAGCGAGAGCGTTGGCGTGATACCTCGCGTGTGATAAGTCCTAAATCACAGAGATGTTTCATAATATCAGGACCCTCTTGAGCTGAAACCTTGGCACGCTTAAAGGCAGTATGAGCCTGAGAATCACCAATTGCTAGCCCTGTTAAAATAGAGTGATTGAGGCTATCAGAGTGTGTTTTTTCAGAGATACTAGTATGAATAAAATGGTATTCATCTAAAATATTTTTTTTTATAGAATCCATTAAAGGTTTAGATGTATCAACATGAATGCCTAAGCCTCCAAATACTGCAAAGTATTCAAAAGCATCTTCTATATTTTTAGAGTGATTATGCAGATAAAAGTCATGAAATTGCTCTAAGAGGGATTGAGAATTTGAAGTGATAATAAAGCCTTTAGTATTGTTTGTAAAATTATATCCAATATTAGTGTGAAGACGTGGAGAGTTGAGAGTGATTCTTAGCCTCTTTTAAAATCTGGAACTCTTTATGAGTAAGGATTCCAGTATTGGCAAGTTTGAGTAACTCTTCAATTCTTTTTTGTGCGGGATCAATTGGTGTTTCTTGAGATGTTTGCTCTTTTGTAGAGAGATAGTTTTTGGCATGACGTTTTGAAATGATAATAGAAATGATAGACATTCCTCCAAAAGCAGCAACAAATAAGATGGCTTCGATATAAATACTATTCATAAAATTACTTTTTTTGTATAAATTGGCTGCAAGCTTTATCAACCATCTTTTTCCTTCCTAAGGCGACATCATAAGGTGATGCCGTATATTGTCTTGTTAAATACCACTAACACGTAAGAGTTGTGTTTTTCCTACCATCAGGTCAATTGTCATTCCAATACGTTTCCAAACACTCTCTTGGCGGTACTCAAGGTTATGATCAGCACATATTTTTTTGACTATAGGTTGCATTTTTTGATAAAAACTGTGTGGCATATTTGGGAAAAGATGATGTTCTATTTGGTAGTTTAAAAATCCTTGTGAAAAGTCAATAAAGTCTGTTCCTGTATTGTAGTTAACACTTCCCATTATTTGTCGTAAATAAAATTCACCTTGAGATTTATGAGGCTCACTAAACATATAGATATCCCCAGCAGAGTGGTTTGGAACAATTACTAAAAATGAGTGTAAGTTAGCAATGATTTCTGCCATAAATACAATAATAAAAGCATTAAAAACAGCTTCCATCCCTAAAGGTAAAAACAGGAGTGGAATAATAATAAACTGAACAATACCATAAGGCATGTAGAAATTTTTCCATAGCTCAAGACCATTTTTGGTAAAAGGACTCATCTCATAGTTACTGATTTCATCTTCACCACGCTTTCTACGCTCTTTATTTTCTAGGATACGTAATGTGTTGGGTGCATAGTAGGTATATTTCCATGTTGTAGCAAAAAGGTAAACAAAGGTATATCGTAACCACATTGGTGTTTTGGATTGAATCAGCCATTGAAGGTTAGCTTCAACATTATCAGGGTCATCAAGTTCACCTAGATGGTAGTGATGCATAATATTGTGTTCATATTCCCATGCTTCAGGTTTAATCCAATCAAGCCAGTGAATATAGCGTCTCCAGCCTCTTGCATAACCTGCTTTGGTATATTTGTAAGGGATGTTTGGTACCTTGTCGTAAGCACCATGTAAGATAGGGTGTGTCACATTTGCCCATCTTGCTACATTTCCAACACCAATGAGTAGTGCCGCAATTACAGCAGTTGCCCAAAAAGCAAAACTGCCTAAACCAAAATGACTCACTTCTAAAAAGTTTATAAGAAAAACTAGAAAAAATCCTGTTAAAGTTGATGCTCTACCCCAGCGTTCCAGTTTAAGAAGATGTTGAAAATCCTCCCAATTGACGGGGTCTAGATTCTCTTTTATAGCTTCAATGTCTTTTTGAAGTTGTTCTTTGTCAATATCCTCATAGGGAGTATATGTGTGTGCCATGCTGCCATCCTTATATAAGGCTTAATTAATAATTTGATAATTATATAGTATAAAACTTAAAGCTACTTATAAGTTTATAAAATGAGTAATATTAGAATAAATATATTAGTGGGATGTGTATAAGTACTTCATTGTAGTGAAATACTTACATGTAAGAATAGAACCTAGTAAAGTAGTTTTTGATTGATTTTAAAGAAATAGACAGTACTTTTAATAAGTTTTGTTCCATCATCAAAGTACTGGTTTGGATCTTCATTAATATCTGATTTGTCAATAACTTTTGTATTAGCAAAGGCGACATAAGCTTTAAGCTCAGCCGAATACTTGTTGAATTTGGAAAAAAGATCTTTTGGGTAGAGTTTAGGATATTTTTTCCCTAAAGAACTCAGATCTTTATCAAGTTTTTTAAGATTTGTATTAATCTCATCAATATAGCTCTGCATTAATTCAACTTCTTCCTCTTCACACTCTGTTCTTGCAATAATACCTGAACCTAGACCACGTAATTTTCCAAGGCCATCTGTTAAAGGAAGAATTGTGGACATCATTAAATGACTGATTTGATTATTGAGTGCTCCATTTTTAGAGTAGAACTTCTTTTGTGCCTCTTCACCTATGAGTATCATCTTTTCAACAAGAGTGCTATAGGCTTGAAAAGCAATAAGTGGATCAAGTTTAAATGCCATTTTATTAGTGCTTTTAAGCTGTTTTTTTAGTATGTCAAACTCTTTATCTATAGAAGGTGTTGCAACTTTCGATTTTCGACGTAAGGTTCGGAGGTGATTTTTTATTTTTGTGCGTTCTTCAAAAACACCAAACTGTGCAAAATCACTCCCATTTAGGAAGTTATATGTACCACCACGTGTTTTTTGTGTGGCAACAATAAGATTTTTGATATCACCAAGATATACGGCCTTGTCTTTTTCTGAAACGTTTGCAGCATTCAATGTTAATGTAACAATA
Organism: Campylobacterota bacterium; assembly: GCA_034723735.1. Taxonomy (GTDB): domain Bacteria; phylum Campylobacterota; class Campylobacteria; order Campylobacterales; family Sulfurimonadaceae; genus S010-53. The sequence goes on from JAYEPE010000033.1 coordinate 14,066, forward strand.
AGTGCGAGAATTATACTCTTCATTAAGTGTCCTTTAAAGTGCTTGGTTTAGACTGTAACCAAATTATAGCCAAATAAAAATTTAATTTAGAACTTCTTTAATATTTTTTTCATATAATCATCAAATGCTTTTTAATATAACAATAATTTTACTTTTGTTCTCAACTTTTTTAGCCCTTTACCGTTTCTTAAAAGGTCCCACATTGAGTGATAGAGTGGTGGCTTTTGATGTTATGAGTATTATGGGAGTGGCTCTTTTGCTTCTCTTAGCACTCTATTTTGAACGAAGTCTGTATTTAGATATTGCTTTAGTTTTTGGACTGATTGGGTTTTTAGGTAGCACTATCTTTGGCCGTTACATTGAAAAAGGAATCTAAGAATGGATTACTTGGGATATTTTCTGATTTTCTTTGGAGTGATGGCTTTTTTGGTAAGTGCTATTGGTCTTATTCGTATGCCTGATGTTTACACACGGATGCATGTAGGAACAAAGACAACAACCATGGGGATACTTTTAGTAATATTTGGGGCTATTTTTATTGAACCATTATGGGCCTTAAAGCTTACTCTTTTAGCTATTTTCATACTTTTAACCAATCCTCTTTCATCTTCTGTTATCGCTCGGGCTGCTCATAGCGATGGAGCCACTTTAGAGTCTGATGAACTAAAAGAGCTCTTGTAATGACAGGCTTTATAATTTTAATGACTTTTTTGGTCATAATAATTATTGCTTTTAGTTCAGTAATTCAAAAAAAACTCTCTGACTCTATTATTTTGTTTATGGGAGTAGGGCTAGGTAGTGTAGTGCTGTTTTTCATTTTTAAAGCACCTGATGTTGCCCTTACCGAAGCAGTCATTGGTGCAGGAATGAGTTCGTTGATTTTTTTAATGGCACTCAAGCACTTGGGAGAAAAAGCATGAGCTTAAAACGCGAACTTCCAACAGCCACGCTGAGTGGTTTTACCTTAAGTGCTCTTTTGGTCTTAACTATCTTAAATATACTGCTGCAAAACATTCCTGCCAATATTAAAACAGCAGGAGATGAGCTTTTAAAGTTAAATGCTAGCGAAGGTGTCTCTAACGCTGTTACCACGGTAGTCGTTTACTTTCGAGGCTTTGACACTCTGGGTGAAATAGCTGTACTTTTTATTGCCTCTTTAGGTGTAGGACTCATGTTAAGACCTAATCTTACATGTAACTTAAAACCTAAGAGTAGCTTTATGTTGCAGACGGCTTCAAAACTACTTTTTCCTGTGATTATGCTCTTTGGTGTGTACGTGATGGTTTATGGGCACTTAAGTCCTGGCGGTGGCTTTCAAGGAGGTGTGATTATTGCAAGTGGGGTCTTGCTACTTCTTATCTCCTATAGAGAGTTTGAAGTTCCTCATAGTGTTATTGTCGCACTTGAAACCTTTGCGGGGGTAAGTTATGTTCTTATTGGGCTTATTGGACTCATTGTTTTGGATAAGTTTTTAGGCAATTTCTTGCCTCATGATATTTCGCAGATGGGAATGTTGTTTAGTGGTGGGGTTATTCCCATTATTTACATTATAGTAGGTATTAAGGTGGGAAGTGAGATGAGTATGATTGCTCAAAATCTTATTAAAAGAGCTGATGATGTTTGAGTTTTTAAATCAGAGTGAAACTATCAAGATTATTGTCATTATTGGCTCAATGACACTCTTTTTTATAGGACTTTTTGGGCTCTTGACTCGTAAGCATTTCATTAAAATCTTTATGAGTATTGCTATTATGGAGACGTCAGTTTTTTTACTGTTTATTGGACTAACATTTGATTCAAAATTAATAGCACCAATTGTACATGTAAATTCTACACCTATGAATGACCCCATCCCTCATGCCATGATACTCACCGCCATTGTAATCGCAATGGCTGTTTTAGCGCTTGGCGTGAGTTTTGCTATTGAATACTTTAAGCTTACAGGTAAAACACAAATCGATGAGATGACTGAGATGAGGCACTAATGAGCAGCATACTCTTTGTAGCCCTTCCGCTACTTTTTGGATTTGCAACACCTCTGATTTCAAAACTAGGTAGAAATGCAATAATGTATAGCTCTTTAGCGATGCAGATGTTTTTACTCTATCTCTCTTTTGATTTATTGAGTTGCACATCTTTACATGTAGAGATCATATCTATAGCACCACCACTTGGAATCTCTTTTGTTTTAAATAGCGTATCGCTCTTTTTTGTAGCACTTTTTACTTTTTTGACAGTGCTGTTTTCACTCTATTATTTCCATCATAGAAAAACAGAGCCTTATGAAAATGAGGTGAAGTTTTTTATCCTTTTAAATATGCTACTTGCTTCAAGTATAGGTTTGGTTTTAAGTTCTGATATTTTTAATATCTATGTCTTTTTTGAGATAGCAGGTATCTCAGCTTATATTTTAAGTGCTTATCAAAAAACACCATCAGCCTTAGAAGCAGGTTTGAAGTACTTGCTAACAGGTGCGGTAGCTTCTGTATTTTTAGTTTTTGCTATCGCTCTGATTTATCTCAATATCGGCTCTTTAAATTTAGCCGTTATTGCCCAAAGTTTTGAGACACTGCCTTACAATATTAAACTGTTTATCTCTATTTTACTGCTGATTGGTTTTGGTTTTAAAGTAGAAATATTCCCTCTTAATTTTTGGGTAACAGATGTCTATCAAGGATCTTCCTCTCTTGTAAATGCTCTTTTTAGCGGTATAGTCGTTAAAGCCTACCTCTTTGTCTTTTTTCATATTCTCTATCTCTTTTTACCAAGTGGAGAGTTTTCAGTTTTCTTAATCTATTTGGGAGCTATTAGCATGTTGGTCGCTGAGATAGCAGGACTGAGACAGACGAATTTGAAACGACTTTTTGCTTACTCATCTTTGGGACAAATAGCACTTATCTTTACCGCCTTCGCCTTGCAAAATGCTCATGCAATTCAAGGAGCACTTTTTATAGTTCTTGCTCATTCACTTGCTAAGTTTACTGTTTTCTTAGCAATTACCACGATAGAAAAAGAGTATAAAAGTGTTCATATTGATATCTTAAAAAAACTAAATGCACCTTTTTTAAGAACTGTAATCTTAATCGCTATGCTTTCTCTCTTAGGTATCCCTCTTTTTGCAGGTTTTGTAGGTAAGTTTTTAGTTTTAAAAAGTCTTATTGTAAATGGAATGCTTGGTGTTTTAGTGATTATTATCATTGCTTCACTGCTTGAGAGTGTCTATTATTTTAAACTAGCAGGATATATGTTTGAAAAGGGTGAGAAAAAAGAAGCCTTACATGTAAGCCTTATTCAAAAGTTAGTTTTCACTCTTTTAGCTGTTTTTATTATGCTTATTGGTCTTACACCTTTTATATTTTCAAGCTTTTTTGCTGAAGCATCTGTGGTGATGCTAGATGCTTCAAACTATGTCGCTATGATATTAGGAGATTTAAAATGATTGATTTATCAATTTTTGGATTAAGTGATATTGTTCTCTCTCTCAAAGTAACACATTTAGCAAATTTTTTCGCAGTTCTTATAGCTTTTTCATCTTTTATTTTGCTCTTTCTTGCTAGGAATTATTCTCTTAGCAAAAGCTTTTATGCACTTTATACCTTACTAATAGCATCTCTTTTTCTTATCGTCTATGCCAATGATTATCTTCTCTTTTTTATAGCTTGGGAGACTATGAGTGTGAGTACCTATTTTTTGCTCTCGTTTACACTTAGTAAGAAAGTTTTACATAAGTATATTATCTTTGCAATGGCATCCGCGCTAAGCTTTTTTATTGCTATCTTAATGCTTTACTCCTCACAGCATAGTTTTTTATATGCCGATGCTCAAGCAAGTTTTGAGGCAATGGGTTCATTTGAAGGTATCTTCTTTGTAGCTTTAATGCTTTTTGCTATCTTTGTGAAATTAGGAACGATAGGTTTTCATTATTGGTTAGTAGATACTTATGAATCAGCTCACAATATCTTCACCCCTTTTCTCTCTGCAATACTTTCAAAAATGGGTGTCTATGCACTTATAATCTTTGTTGTGTATGTTGCGCAACCTTCGTATGTGCTAGCTATTATGGGTGTGATAACATCTATTATTGCTACCTTTAAAGCTATAGATGAGAATAACATGAAGCGACTTCTAGCCTACTCTTCTATTGCGCAACTTGGCTATATAGTTACTGTTCTTGGTGTTGTGGATGGGATGGGTGGCGCGCTATATCATTCGCTAATCCATACTGCGGTGAAGTTGCTTCTATTTATCAATGTTGCAGGTATTATTTTTGTAACAGGTCGAGAAAAATTAAGTGATTTAGGTGGACTTATCTATAAAATGCCACAATCTTTTGTGCTTTTATTGGTAGGAATTATTGCTTTAGCAGGTATGCCCCCTCTAGGTGGATTTGCTTCAAAGTTTATGATTTACACTTCTCTTTTAGATGCTAAGTATCTGCTTGTTTTAGCGGCTGTTATGTTTTCAAGTGCAAGTGCCTTTCTCTATATTTACAAGCTAATTTATAGCATCTATTTAGGTCATCCAACACATAAAAAACTTGAAACTGTAAAAGAGGTACCTTTCTCATTTTTAATTCCACAGTATCTTTTGGCACTTCTACTTATTGTTATTGGAACTTTCCCTGCACTCATAATTCCTTATTTGAATGCTATCTTGAAAGACTTTCATATAAAGACTATCGCGTTTACAGATGCAGCTACACTAATTACTCCACATGCCCAATATAATGGCTTTATAGTCATGGGTGCTTTTGGCGCTATTTTTGTTGTAGTTTTACTTGTTTTTATCTCTCTTCGCTCTAGAGCTAAAAATGTAAAAAATCGTTTTGATATAGCCTATTGTGGGGAAGAGCCAAATGAAGCAAGTCATCTTCACTATGGCTATAGTATGGGTAAAGAGCTAAAACGAGTAGGCTTTATCAATACAATTTTAAAAAATTCAAGTTCTTACATGTACAAGTTCTTAGCTACGCAGACACTCTACTTTTCTGATATTTTTAGAAAAATTTACTCAGGCAATATATCGCTCAATTTTAATATTGCGATAGGCTTTTTACTTATCCTCTTATGGTGGAGTCTAAAATGATACTCTTTGAACTTTTAGCAATACTTCTTATCGCGTATGCTTTTGGATTCTTATATTATGGTCTCTATCGCAATATTACTGCACGATTTCAACGCCGTTTTGGTCCTCCTGTTTGGCAGTCATTTTTAGACTCTATAAAATTCTTTCTAAAAGAAGAGAGTACGAGTCACGGCTGGATGTTTTATCTCGGCCCAATAATCATGATGAGTGGCGCGATAATGACTCTCTTTTTTATTCCATTTTTTAGCTCAGGAGAGGGTTTTCAAGGACTAAGTGAATATGGAAATCTTTTTATAGTTTTATATCTTTTAGTGCTTGGACCTTTAGGAAATGCTCTAGGAGTAGGAACCGCAGGGAATCCTTTTGGGGTGATGGGGGTTACCCGTGGATTAACCCGACTATTTGCTTTAGAAATGCCTTTTTATATTGCAGTTATTGTTATTATGAGTTTAAGTCAAAGTGCTGATATCGCCACTATAGCATCGACTCAGACAACATACAATGCCTTTGCTTATCCACTGCTTTTTATCGGTGCGCTATTCTCTTTTATTGGTATGATGGGACAATCTCCTTTTGATGTTGTGGGTGCTCCTGTAGAAGTTTATTCAGGACCAGCATCAGAGTTTAGCGGTAAATTCTTAGCACTACTTATGAGTCAAGGTGCTATATTTACTTTTGCAAAATTGGTTTTAATGATGCATCTTTTTTTAGGTGGAGCTGAGGGATTTTTAGAACTAACTATCAAGACTTTTATACTCTTTTTATTTGTTATCGCTTTTGGTTCAATATATGGACGTTTTAAAACACCTCAAAGTGTCGATTTTTTACTTAAAGTACCCACTGCTATTGCTGTAGTTGGGCTTATTTTAGCAACGTGGAGCTAATCATGGAAGAGGGATTTTTACAAGAACAGCGTACCTTAGAAGGTGATTTAAACTCAGACACTTCACATAAAAACAGTGTAGATTTTTTAATGAACTGGTTTCGTAAACGTAGTATCTTTGTTTTAGCCTATGGAACAGGATGTGGCGCTATAGAAATGCCACCAACCTTTACAAGCCGTTATGACGCAGAACGTTTAGGAATCCGAGGAGCAGCAACACCACGTCAAGCTGATGTGATTATAGTATCTGGCTACTGCTCTTATAAAACTCTACGAAGAATCATAAGAACCTATGAGCAGATGTCTAAACCAAAATATGTTTTAGCCTTAGGCTCTTGTACAGTAAATGGCGGAATGTATTGGGACTCCTACAACACTATCAAAAAATTAGAAGACTATATGCCTGTAGATATGTATGTAAACGGCTGTATGCCTCGTCCTGAATCTATTTTAGAAGGTTTTATAGAGCTACAACGTGAGATAGGTGAGGGTAAAGCGAGTTCATGGCAGAAATATGAAAATAATTATGAGTTTTACCGTAAAAATCAAGAGGCTGTTTTAGGTGAAAAAGTTGAACCTAGTTATGATGCGGATTGGTATTTGTATGAGGGTGGGTTATAGTGGCACTTAATTGGAAGATTAAAACCCCAAGCTTTAACTCAAAGGCTAAAGGCTTACTGGGTGTCATAGTGGGATTATATAAAAATAGGGAGAAAAAGTCAAATGACAGAAGATATTCAAAACAGATATATATCTCAAAAGAGACTACAAAATTATAAAAATTTTGATGAGTATAAACAAAATATACATTTATCAGAAAAATATTATATTTTACTCTCTATATTTGAAGTGACTTTCAAAATTTCAAAAGATTGGTTAAGTAGTTCTATTTTACATGAGGATACAAAATGGAAAATAAAAGAGGCAAAAAATAAAATATTACAAAGAAAAGAGATAGTAACTCATGAAAAAATCATAGCAGAATTGCCTTTTGGATTTTGGACATCATTGTTTAGAAAGTCATATTCAAATCTACTTAGAATTAAAGATATACAATTCATTTTTCCAAACTTACCAACTAAAAATAAAAAAATGATTAATAGAAATATTTTAGATAAACAATTAAATCATATAAGAAAATTTAGAAATAGAGTATTTCACTATGAAAGAGTTATAAATAAATCTAGCTATGCAGATATAGAACATAGTATATATGAACTGTTAGTATATTTTGATAAGCAAATATATGATTTTGCAAAAGAGATGTCACACGAAAAAGATTCAAGAAAGTAATTAAAGGCTTAAGTTGAATAATAGAAGTTTTTACAATGTATTTTAAAAAAGTGAGACGGTGTCTCGGAATTTCAAATAGATTACAGAGGTATTAGAAAAATGTTTAATCAAATAAAAAACAACTTTGCCACCGATGATATAATAGTGAAGAGAAATGACCTCTATAAAGTAACAGTAGTTAAAGAGAGACTCTTTGAACTTATCCATATGTTACGAGATGAGTATGACTACAAGACCCTTAACGCAATTACATGTACGGATTGGATAGAAGAGGGGCATTTTGCATTGACTTATATGATGACTGCCCTAGATAGAAAAAATACTTTTATGATTCAGACTATGATAAATAGAGAAACCCCTCATATTAAGACCTTGAGTTTAGAGTTTAAACAAGCGCAGATTATGGAGCGGGATTTAGCGGAGATGTATGGGATTGATTTTGTTGGTAATAAAAACTTAAAAGAGTTGAGTTTAGAAAATTGGGTACATACTCCGCCACTTCGACGTGAGTTTGATAGCTTAGAATTTGTGAATAATCACCTTACTTTTCGTGAAGGTCGTGATGATGGTGTGGATGCTAAAGCAGAAACTAAACGACTTCGAGCTTTAAAAAAAGCTGCTAAAAAAGCAAAGGAAGCTAAAGATGGAAAATAAACACATTACCATCTTTCATGGCCCTCAGCATCCTGGTATTACGGGAAATATGTCGGTAGAACTTGATCTTATTGGTGAGACTATTCAAAAAGCAACTACCCATGTGGGTTATCTTCATCGCGGGTTTGAAAAGCTTATTGAGAGACGAACAGTAATTCAAGCCTTTACTATAGTTTGTCGTATTTGTGTCCCCGAACCTGATCCCAATGAGGCAAATTTTGCTATGGCAGTTGAAGAGTTGGCAGGTTTAGAAGTAACACCTCGTGCACAGTACATTCGTGTTATGGTCTTAGAACTTTCACGCTTATCAGCACTATTTCTATGGATGGCAGGGCAGAGTGGGTCTATTGGGCTTTATGCTGTTGGGCAGTGGGCAATAGCTGATAGAGATTTGATTTTAGATCTTTTTGAAGAGCTAACGGGTGCAAGAGTTTATCATATGTACATTTATCCTGGTGGTGTGAGACGTGATTTGCCAGAGGGGTTTTTAGAACGTGTTTCAAAACTTTTAGAGTATATGAAAAAACGTCTCAAAGATTATGATGATATTTTTATTAATAATGCTAGTTTTAAAAATAGAGCTATTGGCGTGGGAATAATAAAACAAGAAGAGGCTCTTGCTAATGGCTATGTAGGTCAAGTACTCCGTGGATGTGGCATTCAAGCTGATGTTAGAAAAGATGCACCGTATTTAGTCTATGATGCACTAGAGTTTGAAGTGCCAACAAGAACAGAGGGTGATGTCTATGCACGCGCCTTAGTACGGCGTGATGAGATGGATCAGAGTATTCATATTTTAGAGCAAGTGCTAAAGAAGATGCCTAAGGGTGAAGTAATGATCAAGATGCCTTCCCACCGAAAATTTAAACTACCTAAAGATGATACTTGGGTGAAAGTAGAGTCCGCTCGTGGAGAGTTTGCCTATTACATGGCAGGTGATGGAACTGAAAAAATCCGTCGTATGCAAGTACGAGGTCCTTCTTTGGTTCATGCCTATACTCTTTTAGAAGAGCTTCTTATTGGAGCAGAATTGAGTGATGTTGCGTTAATTATGAACTCGCTTGGGATTTGCCCTCCTGAGATAGAGAGGTAGATTTTGAGGTATAATATATCCAAAGGAGCACTATGTTATCTTTAGCACATCTTAAGGAGAATATGCTTGTTATGAAACCTTACTTAGTTTCTAAATATGCCATATCTCAACTCTATATTTTTGGTTCTTATGCAAGAGAAGAACAGACTGATAAGAGTGATATAGATTTATTAGTTGATTTTAAAAAAACTCCTGATTTACTGACATTTTTAGAGATAGAAGAGTATATGAGTAAGCAGTTACATGTAGATGTTGATTTGGTGCCAAAAAGAAAACTCAAAAAACAGCTAAAAGAGCAAATACTGAGTGAGGCTATCAAGATATGAAGCGAAATTATATTTTATTTCTAGAAGATATAAGTGATAGAATAGAAAAAATTACTTCATATATAGATGGTATGAGTTATGAAGATTTTGTAAGAGATGATAAAACTGTGAGTGCTTGTATTAGAGAGATAGAGGTTGTTGGTGAAGCTACTAAACAGATACCTCAAGAAATAACTCAAAGGTTTGATGAGCTTCCTTGGTCATTGATGGCTAAAATGAGAGATAAATTAATACACTGGTATTTTGAGATAGATGAAGAGATAGTGTGGAATGTTGCGACTTTAAAACTTCCTGCTATTAAGGTACAAATAGATTCTATTATAGATGAATTAAAGAGAATAAAGTAGTTAAATATGGAATTAGTTTATTTATGG
>JAYEPE010000034.1:0-5614 GCA_034723735.1 Campylobacterota bacterium
CTAAAGTAAATATCAAAAACAATTGCATCTTTTCCATTTAAACCATTTAATATACTATTGTTTTTTATTTTACTTATTGATTCATTATTAAGCATTTCTATTACGAAAGAAATTACTTTTAGCGTTGTTGTTTTACCTGATGCATTAATTCCTATAAATGCGATTGCATTGTTCTGGTGAATTTGCGGGGATATTTTATATAGCATCTCACTCTTATCATTCCTAACACGCTGTGTAGTAGTAAAATCTACTTCTAGATTATTAGAAAATAATTTTAGACCATTTGCTTTTATTTTTAATATTCTCATAACTTCAAAATCTCCTTTTAAAACGTACAGTACGTTTTTATATTAGAAGTAGTATAGCATATAAGTAAAAAAAGTAGCCTTAAGACGTAAAATATGTTTTAAAATTTATTTTGAGAAAACTGAGAATTATGTGTATCTAACTCTTTATTCAACAACATTATATACATTTAATACCGAAATAGCAAAATAAACAAACATAAAAAGTGTTCTATTATATTTTAGTGAAAGCTCGTAAATATGAATATAGTTTTACTATTGTCTTGTCGTTTAGGTCTCCTTTGGATTCCATTTTCAATAGTTTTTTTGATTTTGTTGAATAGTTATTTTCTGCAAATAGATAGCCAAAAGACAAGAGTATAAATATTGAAATTAGTTTCATTTTTGTCCTAATATTCTGATTTAAAAAGTATGTCAAATTGCAATACTTTTACTGAATTTCATTATATATGATTTTTGTCACTTAAGGACACCTCTAACACTTTTATTTTTTTTATTGATTACATTTTTATCAGCAACCCTATAAAGCTTTACAAGCCAAAATAGTGTAAAATACTAAAACAAGAGAGACAAAGGTAATTATATGAAATTTTTTGTAGCAACTGATCACGCTGGTGTTGATTTAAAAGACTTTACATGTAAGCTTTTAAAAGAGAAAGGGCATGAAGTTGTTGACTTGGGACCTTATAGCAAAGACCGTGTCGATTATCCTGATTTTGCTATTAAGGTCTCTGAGAGCGTTTTGGCAGAAGCGGGGACACAAGGTATTTTAATTTGTGGTTCAGGTATCGGTATGAGCATGTCTGCAAATCGCTATAAAGGTATTCGAGCTGCACTTTGTCACGATGCTTATACTGCTCAAGTAGCACGGCAACACAATGATGCAAATATCCTCTGTTATGGTGAGCGTATCGTAGGTCAAGGGGTTGCTGAGTCTATTATTGACTCATGGCTAGTCTCTAGCTTTGAAGGTGGTCGTCACTGTGGTCGTGTTGATAAAATTGAAGCAATCGAAGGATAGATATGTTTCTTGAGTGGACATTAGTTACTATTGTATCGTTAATATCTATCTTTTTATTTGTAAAAATGTTTTACTTTAAAAGTATTACTGCAAAAGAACAACGCAGTAATGATATGATGCGATTGACCCTTCAAGAGGCAGAAATCTTAATTCGCAAATACCAAGTACAACTCCAACGTGCTCTGGGTAATGTCGATATTTTAACCGATGAACTTAATAAACTTCGTAATGAAATCAAAGTACTCAAAGGTAGAAACGCCAAGCACCGTATAGAAAGCGATCGACTTCAAAATAATATCAAAGATCTTGAAAGTCGCATCGATGCACTTTTATAACTATTCAAAGGAACAATAAATGACACTCAATATTAATGATAAAAAAATCATAACAGATGCTATTCGTGATATTCCCGATTTTCCAGAGCCGGGTATTATTTTTAAAGATATCACAACACTTTTAAATAACCCTAAGGCATATGCACTTTTAATGAAACATCTTAAAGAACGCTACCAAAGCTATAAACTCGATTATATTGCAGGTATTGATGCTCGTGGTTTTATTTTTGGTGCGGCATTGGCACAGACGCTAGGTCTTGGTTTTGTACCTATTCGTAAAAAAGGTAAACTGCCTTACACTACCGTTTCTGAAAAATACTCTTTAGAATACGGTGTTGATGAAGTTGAAATTCATATTGATGCCTTTAGAGATACTAAAGATGCTCGCGTCTTACTTATTGATGATTTAATTGCAACGGGTGGCACTGCTTTTGCTGCTGCTAATCTTATTGAAAAGTCAGGTGGGATATGTGTAGAGTCGTGCTTTATCTTAGGTCTAAATTTTCTTGATGGACAAGAAAAGCTTCAAACTATTAGCAAAACATACACTGTCATAGGAATTGATTAATGTACATCCCCTCACCCTCACAATTTGATCCTGATGATAATGGGCATTTTGGTATTTTTGGTGGACGATATGTTCCTGAAACTCTAATGCCAGCACTTTTAGATCTGAAAAAAGAGTATGAGAAAATTCGTTTTGATAAAGAGTTTTGGAAAGAGGTTGATTACTATTTAACTGATTATGTAGGTCGCCCCTCACCACTCTATTTTGCTGAAAATATTTCCAATGAACTTGGCGCAAAGATTTATTTAAAACGTGAAGATTTAAACCATACAGGCGCACACAAGGTCAATAATGTCATTGCCCAAGGCTTAATGGCAAAACGCTTAGGTATGAAAAAAGTTATTGCAGAAACAGGTGCGGGTCAACACGGTGTAGCTACAGCTACGATTTGTGCTCTTTTAGACTTAGAGTGTGAAATCTTTATGGGTGCTAAAGATGTAGAACGTCAAGAGCTGAATGTTTTTCGTATGAAACTTCTTGGTGCAAAAGTAAACTCAGTAGAAAGTGGTTCACGTACTCTTAAAGATGCTATGAATGATGCTATTCGTCACTGGGTAACTCATGCTCGTGATACTTTTTATATTATTGGTACTGTAGCTGGCCCACACCCCTACCCTATGATGGTGCGTGATTTTCAAGCTATTATTGGATGTGAAGCGCGTGAACAGATTTTAGAGAAAGAAGGTCGTTTACCTGATAATGTTATAGCATGTATTGGTGGAGGGTCTAATGCTATTGGAGCTTTTCAACATTTCTTAGAAGATGAAGAAGTTGCATGTATCGGTATTGAAGCTGGTGGACTTGGAATTGAAACAGACAAACATGGTGCTTCACTTCAAAAAGGTCGCCCTGGTGCACTTCATGGTCAGATGTCTTATCTACTACAAGATGAAGATGGACAGGTTTTAGAAGCCCACTCTATTTCAGCAGGACTAGATTATCCTGGTATTGGTCCTGAGCATGCGTTTCATAAAGATAATGGCACTATAAGCTATGACAACATTACTGATGATGAAGCTATTGATGCCTTTGTATGGCTTTCACAAAAAGAGGGAATTATACCTGCATTTGAAAGTTCTCATGCAGTTGCGTACTTAAAGAAAATGAAAGATATAAAAGATAGACTTATAATTGTCAACCTGTCGGGTCGTGGTGATAAAGACATGATTCAGGCTAAAGACATACTACATTTCAATTAAAGAGAATAAATGAAACTTATATTAGAAAACAACATATATACCAATATTCATGCCGATTTCGGTATTGTATTTTTAACAAAAGAGACACTTGAGAGTAGTGCCAATAAAGAGCTTCTACAGAGTGCTGGTTTCAAAGCAGAGCAAGATGAAACGTGCCTCTTATTAGAGAATAAAACCTTGGTTTGTGGTGTTGAAGAGTTAAAAGCAGATGCCCTTCGCGCTACTACTGCTACGGCTATAAAAGTTTTAATGAAACATACCCACCAACGTATTAAAATCAGTGCATGTGGTATCAATAATATTAAAGCTATTACAGAAGGCTTAATTCTTGGTGCTTACACCTTTGAGCGCTATAAGTCTGAACCTAAAAATTGTACCATTGCAGAAATTATAATTGCATCAGAAACAAAAACAGGTGAACTTGCAGAATATGAAGGCATGAAAAACTCTTTTGAAGCTGCTAAGATTATTGCAACAGCAACAAACTTCACTCGCGATTTGGTAAATACCACTCCAGAAGATATCTATCCTGAAGCAATGGCTGTTATAGCTAGAGACCTATCAGAGCGAAATAATCTTACATGTAATATTTTAGATGAAGATGCACTGGCAAAAGAGAATATGCATGCTATGTTAGCCGTAGGACGTGCATCGATTCATAAACCTCGTCTGATTCACCTTAGCTATAAACCTGAAAACCCTTTACATGTAGTCTCTCTTGTAGGTAAAGGGCTTACGTATGATAGCGGTGGATTAAGTCTCAAACCTGCCACATCAATGGTCACTATGAAAATGGATAAAGCAGGAGCTTGTGCGGTTCTTGGAATGATGAAAGCAGTAAGTGAGTTAGGTCTTCCTATCGAAGTACATGGCTTTTTAGGTGCTGCGGAAAATATGGTTGATGCGAATGCTTACAAACCTGATGATGTCTTAAAATCAAAAAATGGCAAGAGTATTGAAGTTCGCAATACTGATGCTGAGGGGCGTTTAGTTTTAGCTGACGTTCTCGCTTATGCACAACAAGAAGTTAAAGCTGATTATCTTTTTGATTATGCAACACTTACAGGTGCTTGTATGGTAGCTTTAGGGCCATACACAACAGGTGTTATGGGACATTCTCATAAACTTAAACATGACTTCTCACGCGCAGCAAGTAAAAGTGGTGAACTTATAGGAACACTTCCTTTTAATAAACATCTTAAAAAACTTATTAAAAGTGATATCGCCGATGTTTGCAATATCGCTTCAAAACCTTACGGTGGTGCAATTACAGCAGGACTCTTTTTAGATAATTTTATTAATGAAGATATGAAAGACAAATGGTTGCATTTTGATATTGCAGGACCTGCTTATACGGAGAGCGCTTGGGATTGTAATGGCTATGGCGGTACGGGTGCGGGTGTTCGTATGAGTGTTAAGTTTTTACAAAATTTATCTTAAAAAGCCTTAGTTTGTAGAGCATTTATGCCAAGATATTTGAACTTAAAAGGTTTAGAGAGTATAATGCAAATAGAAGATTTAAATAATAATAAAATATATCGGAGAATGAATGGGATTAAGTATCGGCCTTGTAGGACTACCAAATGTAGGAAAGTCAACAACTTTTAATGCACTCACTAAAGCACAAAATGCAGAAGCAGCAAATTATCCATTTTGTACTATTGAACCAAATAAAGCAGTAGTCCCTGTTCCTGATAGTCGCTTAGATGAACTTGCAAAAATTGTTAATCCTGAGCGTATTTTGTACTCTACACTCGATTTTGTAGATATTGCAGGGCTAGTAAAAGGTGCAAGCAAGGGCGAGGGTCTTGGTAATAAATTCCTCTCAAATATCCGTGAAACAGAAGTTATTTTACAGATTGTTCGCTGTTTTGAAGATGAGAATATTGTCCATACAGAAGGAAGTATTGATCCCATTCGTGATATTGAAATCATTGAAACAGAGCTTATTTTAGCAGATGTAGAAGTACTTCAAAATAGAATTGAACGCCTTAAGAAGCAGGCTAAGGCAGATAAAAAAGCAGCAGCACTTATGGAGTTTGCCAATGAACTTGCAGAGTATTTAGCTGATGGTAATCTTGCACGATCATTTCCTAAAATTGATGATGCACTCTTTGAAGAGCTTAATCGTGATTTACGTCTTTTAACCTCAAAAGAGATTATGTATGGTGCCAATGTTGATGAAG
>JAYEPE010000035.1:0-5603 GCA_034723735.1 Campylobacterota bacterium
CTGCATAACCCTCTGTATTTACATCAGGTCGCATTGCAACTTTAATTTCAACTTCAACTTTATCCTCACCTTTATCAAACTTGGTAACTTGTGGCTCACCAATAAGTGTTGAATTGTCAATATCCATATCTTTTAATGCTGCTGCTAAAAGATCACGAAGTGCTTCAGACTCTGCATCTTGAATAAGTTTATCTCCATACTGTTTTTTCACAGCAGAAGCAGGTACTTTACCTTGACGAAAGCCTGCTATTTTAGTTGTTTTAGCAAGTTCTTTTGCAATTTTCTCTACATTGTCACTAATCTCATTTTGAGAAATTGTTGCAGAAATCTCTGCATTTGCACTATCGATTTTATTGGTTTTGATATCCATTGAATCCCTTTTAAATTATGTCTGTATTTACATCAAATATCTTACATGTAAAGTACAGTACACTTAGTATAATTTTGGGCAATTTTATCGAAAAATAGTTAATAAAAGGCTGAGAATAAAGCTATTTAGTGCTATTGTTTTACATGTAAGGAATGACTATTGAAATCTATTGAACAAAAAGAATTTGAAAACGCTGTTAAGGTAATGATGCAAAGCGTAGGTGAAGATCCTCTTCGTGAAGGCTTAGAAAAAACACCTCAGCGTGTCTATAAAGCGTATCAGTTTATGTACGGTGGCTATAAAGAAAACCCAGAAGCTATCTTAGAATCTGCTCTATTTAGCTCAACAAATGATGAAATGGTACTCATAAAAGATATTGAACTTTACTCAACATGCGAACATCATTTATTGCCAATAATCGGAAGAGCTCATATTGCTTATATTCCAGATGGTAAGGTAGTGGGTCTTTCAAAAATTCCTAGAGTTGTTGATGTTTTTTCTCGTCGTATGCAGATTCAAGAGCAACTAACTGAGCAGATAGCTGATGTTATTATGAAAACTATTCAGCCAAAGGGGGTTGCGGTGGTCATTCAAGCCCGACATATGTGCATGGAGATGCGAGGTGTTGAAAAAATCAACTCCACCACAACATCAAGTGCTTTGCGTGGTCTTTTTAAGCGTGATGAAAAAACACGCTCGGAGTTTTTTAACCTTATTAATGCGCCTGCTGGTACTCGTTACTAGTCTTACATGTAGAAGCTATGTCTCTTAAATCTCTTAAGCAACGCCTATCAGCACAAAACTATTCGCTCTCCTTTGGAGAGATTACTAAGATTAGCGCTACGATTATTATCGCTAAAGGACTTAGTGTCAGCATTGGAGATACTGTTAGTATTGTCTCTGAGGCAGATGGGCACTCAACCCTAGGAATGGTCACTGAAATTGATGCTCACCAATTTTTTATTAGTCCTTTTAGCTTTATAGAAGGGTTTCGTGTTGGCGATAAGGTTTATATTAATAAAAATGGCATGAGTATTCCTGTTGGAAAAGCTCTTTTGGGACGTGTTGTTGATCCTTTTATGAACCCCATTGATGAAAAAGGCACTATTCATTGTCATGAAAATGAAGCCATTATCAAAGCACCTATCGCAGCAATGCGACGAGGTATGATTGATGAACGCTTTAGTGTTGGTGTGAAGAGTATTGATGGCCTACTCAGCTGTGGAAAAGGTCAAAAACTAGGAATATTTGCTGGAAGTGGTGTCGGTAAATCAACACTAATGGGAATGATTGTTCGAGGCTCTGAAGCTCCAATCAAAGTTGTTGCCCTTATTGGAGAGAGAGGGCGGGAAGTTCCTGAATTTATTGAAAAAAACCTTGATGGAAATCTCGAAAATACTGTTATTGTTGTAGCGACAAGCGATGATTCACCTTTAATGCGAAAGTATGGTGCCTTTTCAGCAATGAGTGTTGCAGAATATTTTAAGTCACAAGGCCATGATGTTCTTTTTATTATGGATTCTATTACTCGTTTTGCAATGGCACAACGTGAAATAGGGCTTGCCTTGGGAGAGCCCCCTACCTCAAAAGGCTACCCACCTTCCTCATTAACACTACTACCTCAGCTGATGGAACGCGCTGGTAAAGAAAAGGGGAAAGGCTCAATTACCGCCTTTTTCACTATCTTAGTTGAGGGTGATGATTTAAGTGATCCTATTGCTGATCAATCACGCTCTATCCTTGATGGGCATATTGTCCTTTCGCGTGAATTAACTGATTTTGGTATCTACCCTCCTATTCATATATTAAACTCTGCCTCACGTATTATGAATGATATTATTAGCCCTGAACATTTTGAGGCAGCACGAAAATTTCGTAAACTTTATACTCTTCTTAAAGAGAATGAGATGCTTATTCGTATTGGGGCATATACCAAAGGAACAGATCCAGAACTAGATGAAGCAATAGCTAAAAAAACGATAATGGAAGAGTTTATGAGCCAAGGTGCTACATTTCAAACAAAATTTGATGAAACAGTGCAATCACTTATTAAAATAATGAACTAAGCACTTCAAGGGCATAATATAAGTGCCCGACTATAATATTATTTAAGGAGATATCGTGAGCGTAGAAGAAGAGTTATTAGAGCGAAGTAGTGGGGCATGTGAACTTTGTAGTGCCACATCAAATCTGAGTATTTATGAAGTGGCTCCCTCTAATGCAAGTGCAGAGCAATCTATTTTAGTATGTTCATCATGTAAAGGACAAATCGAAAATCCAGACACAATGAATGCTAATCACTGGCACTGCCTTAATGATAGTATGTGGAGTACCCAAAGTGCTGTTCAGGTGATGGCATATCGTTTACTAAAGCGTATCGCTCATGAGGGTTGGCCTCAAGATCTTCTTGACACACTCTATCTCGAAGATGAGGTTCAAGCTTGGGCAGATGCGGATACGGGTAATGAAAATTTAGATGAAAACATACCTACTCGTGATTCTAATGGAGTGGTTTTAGAAGCAGGTGATAGCGTTGTTATCATCAAAGACCTTGATGTCAAGGGTGCAGGTTTTACTGCGAAACGTGGAACTGCAGTAAAAAATATTGCATTGACTCGTAACCCTGAACAGATTGAAGGTCGTGTTAATGGCACAAAAATCGTCTTACTTTCTAAATTTTTGAAAAAATCATAAAAGGATATAAATATGTCTCATATCAATGCCGGAAAAGTTGCTCCTAAGAGTATTCTTGAAAATATTCCTCAGTTAGTTGCCTCGTACTATACACAAAAACCTGATGTTGCTCAAAGTACTCAAAAGGTTGCTTTTGGTACTTCAGGACATCGTGGCAGTTCAATTAAAAATAGTTTTAATGAAAATCATATTTTTGCTATTACGCAAGCCATGTGTGAATATCGTCTCTCAGCAGGTATTACAGGGACGCTCTTTATCGGTAAAGATACTCATGCTCTTTCAACTCCAGCGCAGTTAAGTACCCTTCAGGTCTGTGTTGCCAATGGCGTTACATGTAAGATTGCTGAACATGATGAATACACACCAACTCCAGTCATCTCTTTTACCATCTTGCAAGCCAATAAAACAGCACGTCAATCCTGTGATGGAGTCGTTATAACGCCATCACATAATCCTCCAAGTGATGGAGGGTTTAAATATAACCCTCCAAACGGTGGTCCTGCTGATACCGATGTTACAAATCTAATTCAAAATCGTGCTAATGAGCTTTTGAAAAATTCTCTTGATGGAGTGAAAAAAGTTTCTCTTAAAGAAGCATTAGCAAGTGATTTAGTGCAAGAATATGACTTCATTACTCCTTATGTTCTTGCGCTTAAAGATGTTATTGATATGGATGCGATTAAAGCTTCAAAGCTTAAAATAGGTGTAGATCCTATGGGTGGCTCAGGCATTGCAGTCTATCAAAAAATTAAAGAAATTTATGAGCTAGATATGGATATTGTGAATGAATATGCTGATCCAACCTTCTCTTTTATGACCTGTGATAAAGATGGAAAAATTCGTATGGATTGCTCCTCATCATATGCAATGGCATCACTTATAGGCTTAAAAGACAAATATGACATCGCCTTTGGAAATGATCCTGATTTTGATCGTCATGGTATTGTAACCCCAAGTGTAGGTTTAATGAACCCTAATCATTACCTCTCGGTTGCTATATGGTATCTCTACTCTCACCGTAAAGAGTGGAGCAATGAGCTAGGTATAGGAAAAACCTTAGTATCAAGTTCAATGATTGACCGTGTGGCAGAGTCTATAGATAAAAAAGTTATTGAAGTCCCAGTTGGTTTTAAATGGTTCGTTGATGGACTATACAAAGGAAGCTTAGGTTTTGGTGGCGAAGAGAGTGCAGGGGCTTCATTTTTACAAAAAGATGGATCGGTATGGTCAACAGATAAAGATGGTGTGATTTTAAACCTACTTGCTGCAGAAATTACTGCTAAACTCAAAAAAGACCCAGGACAAATATATCAAGAGTTTGAAGCAGAGTTTGGCAAAGCCTACTATGAACGTATTGATGCACCAGCAACACCTGAGCAAAAAGCCGTACTTAAAAATCTTTCACCTCAGAATGTGACTTCTAAAACTTTAGCAGGAGAAGATATAGAAGGTATCTACACAGAGGCAAGTGGTAATGGAGCAAAAATAGGAGGGCTTAAGGTTAGTTCAAAAAATGGCTGGTTTGCCGCGCGCCCATCAGGAACAGAAGATATTTATAAAATCTATGCGGAGAGCTTTATCTCACCTGAGCATTTAAAACAGATTCAAGAAGAGGCGAAAGAGATTGTTTTAGCGGCGATTTCGTAAAAACAGTAATAAGCTAATCGTATTTATATAGTACGATTAGCGAATTGATTAAGCTTATCTTTGACATGCTGATCTGCCATGTCAAAACTCCACTCAGGCTCCCAAACAACTTCAGCCTTACATGAGGCGGCTTCAGTATGTTTCATTACCGCTTCTTCAACCCATTGAATCATCATCTGATGTAAAGGGCAAGCGCGTGTTGAAAGTGTCATCGTTACAGCAACATTATTATCTTCATCACTGAGCGCATCATAAATCAATCCCATCTCAACAAGATTAAATCCCACCTCAGGATCAATAACATTACTAATTGCTTTAAAAGCATCTTCTTTTTCTATCATAAAACTTCCTTTCCATATTGCATCATGGCATACACTGAAACCAGTAAAAAAATAGCACCAACTACTAAGATAGATACTCCTGCATTAAAAAGTGTACTTGATTGTACTAAGAGTGCCACTCCAACCATCATTACGCCTGTAGCGCTAACATACATCTGTGCATTTGCTTCTCGTAGAGGTATCATATCATTTAACATAGGAACTTTTTGTTTTCCTACAAGCGGTGCATAACGCTCAAACCAAACCAAAAACGGGATAATTTTATATAGGTGTGAGGTAATTAAAAATCCTACAAATCCCGTCATTAAAAACCATCCCGCACTAATAATCCACGCTTGCGAGGCACCTAAAAGGTAGATTACGCTTTCAATAAGCGCAATAGCCAAGGTGAAAAAAGCAAAAAATAGTGATTTCACCCAAATATCATTCTCTTTTCGCGCACGTGTTTTATAAATCAGATAGACCTGATAAAAATAGCTCATTACCGAAGCGATAACAGCTAAAATACCAAGAACCTCAATAAAACTGATACTCATTAAAGAGCCTAGTAT
>JAYEPE010000036.1:0-5577 GCA_034723735.1 Campylobacterota bacterium
AAATCCTTGAAGCTACTAGTAGCTCCTTCGGAATTTCGCCTTGCACTATGACGCAATATACTCGTTTAAAAGTGGGAATATATAAGCGGGATGTGTATATATCAAATGCATTCATCATTTTAAAACAAACCTTTTAGCAAGTTGCCTAACTCTTTTTCAATGGCTTTACTTGCTTCTCTTTTAATCACTTCACTTGCATCAATTTTCATATCAGGTTTAGCAACATTTCCACGAAGCTTAATAGTTACTGGGTTTTTGTTAATAACGATTTTAAGATCAGATTTAATCTGTTTTGATTTAGGTGCGATGAGCATATTTTCATCTTTGATGCTAACGCTTCCTCCTGTCATTGCAAGATTTGTTTTGATACGTGTTGGGCTAATATCACTTACAATAGTACTAACAAAGCGTTCACTGTAGAGATCATACTTGGCATACTGTCTGAGTAAGTCACCCATCTGGTTTTTGGTAAATTTCCCATCTATGAGTTTTGAATTAAGCGTGCCTTTTTTATCTGCAAGGTTGTAATTGAGTGTACCGGTTAGCTGTGACTTGAAAATCTCTGGATAGATAAGCATATTCAAGATTTTAAGTGTTTGCAGATTAGTAAGCTTTGCCTTAAAGTCATCATTATGAAGATGTGCCTCAATACTACCATCTAATGTACTTGAGTGCGCTGTGAAGTCGAGATCTTTGTCCTTTTTGAGTTTACCATTAAAAGTTATATTTCCACGCATATTTTGCTCAGTGGCAAAATAGAGTTGGCTCAAATCCACTAAAGTCATTGTGTAATCACTTTGCAGTGAAGCTTCTTTGAGATCTACTTTTACAGAAGCCATATTGAGTATCATTAGAGTAGAGTTGATATCTACTTTACTCGTAAGAGCATCTCCTTTGAGTAAGGAATGTGTCTGTGCATTGAAAGTAATTTTTGGCATCTTTTGAAAGTCAAAGTTTTTAGCTGTAGTAATACCATCAACAAGACCTTTTGAGATTGTATTGCTTATCGTACCATCAAGCTGACCACTTGAAGCATTTTTTATACGAACCTTTGTGGTGAGAAGACCTTTTTGAAGATAGTGGGGTTGTTCTACCATATAGAGTAGTTTTGTTAATTGAAGATTCTTGATATCGGCATTAATCTGTTTGGGTTTGAAGTCTATTAGCTCTATATCAAAGCTCGTTTTACTTGATGCAAGATCACTTGAGCCTTTTACATGTAAAGATTTTTTATTACCTTTTAGCGTACCTTTAAGGTTAAATTCTCCACGAAGAGGGGCATTAGTAATAGGCTTTAAGAGCTCTAGCATGGCAATATTGAGTTGATATTTTAAATCCATTGCCATAGTATTAGGCTGAATGACTCCCTCTGATTGCATCTTAGCAAGATTGGAATTGAGCTTAAGAATATACTCAACATCTTTTGCTTTGAGTTGTGTTGTCGCGTCAAGGACAAATGTTGTTTGAGGCAGGGTGACATTAAAATCACGCTTCATTAATTTTGAATTTACTTTTCCTTTAGTGAGACTGAGCTCTGCAAAACCTTGTAGATTTTTTGGATCAAGGTTTTTGAGTTTAATATCAACATTGAGTTTCGCTGTCGCGTAGCTATTTTGACCTCCCATATAGAGAAGTTTTTCAAGTTTTGCATTCTTGATACTTGCGAGAACTTTTGCTGGCTTAAGTGCTTTGAGTTCAACGTCATAGCTTGTTTGACTTTGGGCAAGATCACTTTTGCCCAAGATTTTCATAAGTTTTTCGTCACCCTTAAGTGTTCCAGAAGTGCTAAATGGTCCACGAAGTGGGGCATTGGTAATGGGTTGGAGTAGGGCAAGTTCTTTGAAATTTATCTCATATTTTAGATCAGTTTTGAGAGGTTTTGGAGAGACTGTTCCTGAAGATAAGATTTTGGCAAGATTGGATTCAAAGATTGTATTGTAATTAATATTTTTACCTCGCAGTTGCGCAGTCTGAGTGAGTGAAAATGCTGTTTTTGGTAGGCTGATATTAAAATCATTTTGCATTAGAGTTGTGTCGATATGACCATTATTGAGTTCAATCCTAACATCACCTTGAAGATTTTCAGGATCAATAGAAGACATATCTGCATTTACATGTAAGCTTGAAATAGCATAAGGAGATTTACCGACAAGAGCAAGTAGCTCTTGTGTTTGAGCCCCTTTAATGACTGCTTTAACAGAAGAAGGCTTAAAATCTGCAAGTGTGACTTCATAGTTTGTGAGAGAACTTGCAATATCGCTTGAGCCTTTAATCGCAATATTTTTAAGATCACCAATAACACTTCCCTCAGTGTAAAACTTTCCATAAAGAGTCTCTTGTGTTAAAGGTTTGAGAGCTTCAAGATGATTGAGCCGTAAACGATAAGAGATATTAAAATTTTGAGAGAGAAGTGCAAAGTTCCCAACAAGCATAATTTTGTTTTTTGGTGTCAAAGCAAGTGTGATATTAAAAGAGTTACTATCAAGCGCAAAGCTTTCAAGACGACTTTGTAGTGCTATATTTTCATTAATTTTTTTTTCTATGATAGGAGCTAAAATGCTATTTCCTATAGAAGTAAAAACAAGACCATAAATGAGACCACTCACTGCTACGACAATACCAATAATACTATATAACCATTTCATTTTATCCCTGAGCCTTTACATGTAAAGTTTTAATAATTTCGTGTTTTTCGAGCAATTTGGCACGCTTCAATCTGCATACTTGCCTCTAAGAGTAAGTCATCAATACTCTCATCAGGATTATATAGATAGGTTGTTGCAGATACTATTTTTACCGGTTTGGCTCCATCAACTGTAATTTCATTGGATTTATCAATGATAGATGAGGTAAGTGAAGTTGTTGTTTCTTCAGGATTTCCTGTTAAAACAACTGCAAAATTATTGCCATCTAAGCGTCCTATGATACCTTCAGCATTAAGACTATCTGTTAGAATATGAGAAAACTCTTGAAGTATTTTATCTCCAGTAAAGTGTCCATATTCCTCATTGATAGCAAAAAGTGTATCAAAATGAAAAAGAATAAGATGAAGTGTTATTTTCTTTTTTCTGGAATATATAATAGCCTGTTCTGCTTGTTTAAAAAAAGTTCTTCGATTGTAAGTTTGGGTCATTGGATCATAATTTGCCAAAAATTCAAGTTTCTGTTTCTGTTTTGCATATTTGATATGAATATCAATACGTGATACAACTTCAAATTGGTTAAAAGGTTTTAAAATATAATCGGCAGCACCTGAGTGAAACATGGTAGTAATACCATCACGATCAATTGTATCAAAGATGAAAAGAATAGGAATGCCCTGCGTCTTTTGATTATGAAGCAAGTTCTTGCATAATGCAAAACCTGAGTTAGAGAAATGAGAATCAATAATGATAAGATTTGGCAATTGCTCATTAATATTTACACGTGCTTCTTCAATCTCAGCATAGAAGCTTATATCGTAAGAGTGTAATATTTTAGAAAGTAATGCTTTATCAAACGTATCTTGAATAAGAATACTCAGGCAATGTTTTCTACTCATAATTATGTCCTTATATTTTATAATAGTTATAAAGAGTATATAATACACTCCAATGACTTAACTTAGCTTATAAGTAAAATCCAAGCTGTTCCTATTGTAAGAAAAATGATGGTATTGGCTAAGGTGACAATGCCGCCATTTTTGTAAATATCTGCAGCTGAGAGATAACCTGAACCCGCGAAAAGAACATTAGCCGATGATCCTTGAGGTGTGATAACAGAGTTGAAGTTTGTGGCAAATAGTAACATTAATGCTAAAAGTTCACCAGGGACACCAGCATTCAGTCCTACTTCTAAAAAAACACCAAAAAGTGCTAACATGTGTGCTGTTTGAGAAACAAAAAGATAGTGAATTAAAACATATAAAGTAACTAAGATAACATAAACAAGTTGCCAGCTCAAACCTACTAATTCAGAAGCAATTCCTTCACCGATATAATTCATAAAGCCGAGACGATTCAATTCTGAGCTCATTGCATAGAGAATTGCAAACCAAACAAGTGTGGAGAGTGCATCACCTTGTGTTTTCATATCTTCCATGGTGAAAATCTTGCTAATCATCAATATGCCTAAACCACCAAAAGCAATGGCAGTTTTATCAAGTTGTAGTGTTGCTGAGAGTGCCCATAAGCTAACCATACTTATAAAAACAGCTCCCGTGATCCACTCATTACGACTCATCTTGCCCATGATATCAAGCTCTTTTTGTGCTACTGTAGGGGCATTAGGAGTCTCTTTTAGTTGGGGAGGAAAGATTTTATAAAGCAACCAAGGAATAGTGATAAATGCAACCAATGCAGGAACGACAGCAGCACTAAACCATGAACCAAAAGTAATGCTAACACCCATTTGAGCAGCAATTCCTGCTCCAACAGGGTTTGAAGCCATAGCAGTAAGCCAGAGTGATGAGGAGATGGCAATCCCTGCCATAGAATTCATCATAAGATATGAACCCATTTTCTTTTGAGTGTTGTCTCCTATTTTAGAACCACTGTCATGAGCAAGAGACTCTACAATAGGATAAAGAACACCTGAACGCGCGGTATTACTAGGAAAAGCAGGAGCAATAATCATATCTGTTGCTACCATCGAATAGCCTAGCCCCAAGGTAGAGCTTCCAAATTTTTTTATAATATGCAGAGCAATACGTTTGCCTAAACCTGATTTAACAACACCACGAGCCACTAAAAAAGCAGCAATAATCAATAAAATAAAACTTTCATCAAAACCACTATAAGCAGCTTTTACATCCATCGTATTACTTAAGATAGCAAAAGATACTGCCAAAATAGAGGCGGTAAAGATAGGTAGCAAGGTTAAGATAATACTCATAATTGTTGTGAAAAAGATAACAAAAAGATGCCATGCCTCAGGTTTTAAACCTTCAGGTGTTGGCATCATCCAGAGTGAGAGGGCTATAATAAAAAGTGATAGCGATAAAAAGCGTTTTGAGTGTAAAAGTTTCATATATGTCCTAAATAAAGATTAAGTGGATTATAGCGTGATATGGACTGAATACATTGATATACTATCAAATTTTAAAGAAAATTTTTATATATGAGTCTATAGGACTAAAGTTAATTAAGTAATTTTACTAAACTAAGACTTGACAGTAAATGACTCATATGCTACAATACACTCGGATTTCAAAAAGGAGTCATTACAATTTATGTCAAATGAAGAAAAAAATGAAACAGTCGAAGAAGCGTTAGAAGCAACTGAGGAAGTTGAATCAAATGAAGAAGATACTGAAATTGAATCTGAAGTAGATGAACTAGAAACATTAAAGTCAGAGTTGGCTGCGCAGCAAGATAAATATGCGCGTGTTCACGCTGATTTTGACAATATTAAAAAACGCCTAGAGCGTGAAAAATATATGGCATTAGAATATGCTCAGGAAAAACTTGCAAAAGATATGATTCCTGTTATTGATTCACTTGAAGGTGCTATTACAGCAACTAAAACAGAAGCTGATGCAGAGCAAATTCTTGAAAAACTTCAAGAAGGCGTTGAGCTTACCATGAAGCAATTCCTTGA